>JADLHE010000560.1 GCA_020848965.1 Saprospiraceae bacterium | reverse complement strand
GGCTACTTTTTTAAGGCCTTTCGAAGGCTAGAGAAATATGTTGTTGAAGGTCTTAATTGGGATAGCGTACCTTCAGATAAGAATATTATGGAGATTGAAAAGAAAATTATCTCTGGAGAAACGCAAGAAGATGAATTAGTCTATAGGGAAAATGATTCCATTAAGAGAAGACGCATTTATGGATCAATACATTCAATTATTTCAGCAGCACCTGATGATGTCCAAGAATTATATATAAATGAGTCGCTAATTACAGATAAAATAGCTGAAGAGAGAGAGAATTCTGAGAGAGAATTTGACCAACTAATCACTGATTTTGAAAACAAGAAAATAGATGCCTTAACTTTAGAAAAAATTCTACTTCGGAAAGCTGCTCAAAACAAAGAACTTGAAAAACAAATTAAAGAATTCACAAAATATACAACATCTGAATCTACAACAATAGCTATTGCAGAAATACAAAACTATAAAAAAACAATTAGTGCTCAGCAAAAACTAATAACTCAATTAAAAATTCAGTTAGAAACAGTTGAAAAAGAAGTAGCCGCCGCCGAAGCCATTGTCAATGAAGCCCAGGCAGAAATCGAAAAAGTTAGAGAAGAGTTGATTGAAACAAGGTCACAAAATTTATTCTTGAAATCTATAAAATCTCAAGACCTGAACGAAGTTTTGAATCTTATGCATCACATTGGAATTTCGGCAAGTACTGTTCAAAACTATTCAAAAGGAGTAATTTTCAAAATTGAGAATGACATGCAAGTCGGTAGTGCTGAGCTAAAAAATGTATTTTCTAAGATAAATTACGAGATAAATAAAATCTATTCCATTTCTAAATTTGCAACAAAAGCTAACTTTAAAATAAATACTAAGGATACAAAACTTGATGTTGTAGAATTTATTGAACAGTACCTACTAAATGTTGTGAAACCATTTTTGCCATCATCGCTTAAATTGATAGTTTATAAAAGCCCTGTGCCAAATTTTGTGCTTTCTTTTAAACCTATTGAATTGATAATTGTAATTGATAATCTAATCAATAATTCAAAAAAGGCCAAGGCGAATGAAATTGAAGTTTCTTTTGAATCTTCAGAAATTAACTCGTTAGAGATTCATTTTGCAGATAACGGAAAAGGAATTGATGAAAATATTGTTGACAAAATATTTGATTATGGTTTTACTACAACTGATGGTTCTGGATTAGGTCTATCTCATGTGAAAGAAATTATTGAGAGAATAGGAGGAAAAATAATACTGAATGAATCATTCAGCCCTGGAGCTGAATTCATTATAAAACTTTCTAAAAACTAACAAAATGAAAAAATTGAAAATCTTAATTTACGAAGACGACATTACTTGGAAAGAGTCAATGGAATACAATTTGACGCCTAAATTCGGGCACAATGGATGGAAGCTTCACTTGATTCATAGAGAAGATGACTCAACCTTGATGGAAGACCTCGAACGACTACCTGATTTAATAATGATTGATTTTGACTTAGTTGATATAACTGGTGAGCAGATAATTGAAGCAATTGATAATGACCCAGACTATCGTTCTGTTAAAATCTTTTTTTACTCAGGTGGAGAGTCTATTGACTCATTAAAAAAGATTGCAAAAAAATTTGGATGCAGTATAAGATGTTTTACTAAAGAAGGTGATGAGCTAGAAGAAGCAATACTTTCACTTGTATGACATGAAGAAGGCTATATAAAACGAAGCCGTCAAGACTACTCGCTGCGGCTTCGTTTTAGTGCATTAAAATTATACATATATTTTCTAAATCATTTAATAAGCGTTTGTGCTCTGGTAAACTACTTTGCCAAATCATTTTACACTCCGTTGTCGCAAGTCTTCCACCATCTGTTAATCAAAGCAACACACCCACCCTGGAAACAACCCACAGTTCGTCAAGTGTTGAGCGAAGCGACACTTGCAGCCACTGTTACCACGCTCCAAGCGCCACTTCGCTTAACATTTATCCATTTGGGACTTGCTCGAACCGCTGCTTTTTCCGTCCAAAATGTGCATTAGTTCTGGCGCACCCACAAGGGTGAATTAGTTCATAATTTCTTTTTCATAAACACCACTACTTCCCCATAAATCCCACCTGAAATTGCATCGAGCGTATGCCTCACGTCTTCCAAAATCCCCAACTTGCTCGTCCATTTTTTGCCAGTCAATTGTCTTGCGGCATGGGTGGGTAGGCCATCTTTGGCAAATAGCGCTATTTTTTGGTAGCCTTTTTCTAATCGCCCATTTTCGCAAACCTCGTAACCATAGCCTTTGAAAAACAGGATAAACGCTTCGACCGTTTCTTCACGAGCCAATCCGGGGTTCCATGCGAAAAAAGCATCGGGGCTGGGCCAATAATTCAACGCCGTTTCATCCAATGCCCATGCGATGCAATTGTAGTTGCCCGTATCAGGACTGGTGATTTCCAACGGCTGGTCAAAGGAGTTTGGAAATGATGGGAGGGAAAGTTTGCGCTTGGCCATCAGAAAATATAGCCTTTCGACTTGCCCCAAGCCAACCAGTCGGCGGTCATTTTGGGCAAGTCGCCAGCGTGGGCGGCAGGCACGGGGTTTTCGCCGGTGATTTTGAAAAGCGCATAAAACAGGTGCTGGGGGTCTTCCCGAAGTTTTATCAGGATAAAGGGTATGACCGCATCGCCCATGCCAATGATTTGCTGGTAGGCAGGGTGGTTCACCATAGCAGTACCGCTGGACAGCAAAGCCGTTTCCGTTTTCCAGGTTGAAAAAAATTGCTCGAAACGCTCGTTTGTGGTGGCTTTGCTTTCAGGGTCGAGTAGCTTGACGGAAATCTCCACCTTCGCCGCAGGGTTGCTGCCCGAAAACTGGCTTTTGATTTTTTCCAAAAGCCCAGCCGTGAGTTCTTTCCATGAAACCGTGATGGTCGTTTCTTGCATTGGCCTTATTTTTTACAAATATAGCGGGATGGCCGTTTTTGACGGAGGTTTTTTCATAAAAAAGGGTGGACGATATGACTACCTTGGATACTCCCACTCCCCCCGATACTCCCTCCTCAACATCCCATTCGCCTCTTCATCGCCGACGACCATATCGTTCTTTTCATCCCAAACAAGGCTGCGGCCAAGGCGGGCGGAGAGCATGCCGAGCAGCGACATATTCGTCGCTTGGCGGCCATGCTCGATGTCGGCGTGGGGGAGCTTGCCGCTTTTGATGGAGGCGAGAAAATCGGCCCAGACCAGCTTGATGTTCTGCGAATCCGGCTCGTCGAGCTTGGCACCTTGGGTGATGATGTCCTTGTTGGAGTCGGCGGGGTAGAAGGTCCAGCCCTGCTGCCAGCCCATGTGAAAGGTGCCCTCCGTGCCGAGGAATTTCACGCCCACGTTCTCGCCCGGTTGGTCGGGGCGGTGGTTGAGGAGGCTGTGCTCCCAGGTGGCGGTGAAGCCCTCGAACTCATAGACGGCCAATTGGCTCTGCGGCATGTCCCGTGCGCCTGCCACGTTGGGGTAGCGGGCCGTGCTGAAGATGCGGCGGGGTGCCCGCTCCTCCGTCCACCAAAGGATTTGGTCGAACCAGTGGGGTGCCCAATCGCCGATGAGGCCGTTGGCGAAGGCTCCATACTGCCGCCAGCCACGGGGGTGGATGTTTTTGCTATAATGGATTTTTTCCGAAGGGCCGCAATAGAAATCCCAGTCGAGGTCGGCGGGCACAGGCTCCACGGGGTCGGGCTGCACGTTGGCGCCCCAGCCGTAGTTGACGAAGGCCCGCACCTCGCTCACCTTCCCCACCCTGCCGGAGCGCAGGAAGTCCATGCCGCTGACGTTGTGCGGCGAGTAGCGGCGATGGAAGTCCACGATGCAGATGCGCTGCGTGTCCCGTGCCACCCGCTGGATGGCCGTGCCCTCCTTCACCGTATGGCCGATGGGTTTTTCGAGGAACAAATGCGCCCCGCCCTGCATCGCCTCGATGGCGATGAGCGCATGCCAGTGGTCGGGCGTGGCGTTGATGACGATGTCGGGACGGGTGGCCTTGATGCACTCCCGGTAGTCGGTAAAATGCTTTGGGCGGTCGGTGCAAAGGCGCTGCACCTCAGCGTCGCATTTTTTGATTTGTTCCAAATCAACGTCGCAGAGGGCGACCACCTGCACCTCGCCGGAGCGGATGGCCTCCCGCAGGATATTGGTGCCCCACCAGCCGGAGCCGATGAGGGCGACACTGTATTTCGAGACCCGTTTTCTGACGATAAAAGGATGCGCCGTGAGGGCCAAGCCCGCCAGCGATGAGTTTTTGATAAAATGGCGACGGTTCATATTATTTCGGTCAACGGTTGACGGTGGTCGGTTGACGGCTCACAAGGCATTGAATATCATCAAATTGCTTAGCGCCGAACCTATAAAAGCTGCCGTGTTATTATTTTTTTGGAATTGAGGCGGGAAGGTAGGGAAAGAAATAAGGAGTTTAGAGGGTTTAGAAGGTTTAGAGGGCTTAAATGGGCCAAAACTTAACCTCCTTAACCCGCTAAACCATCTAAACCTCCTAAACCATCAATGTGCCACCACCACCTTCTGCATCTGCCTGGTATCGCCACAGCGCACTTCGAGCAGGTAAATCCCGGCGGGGAGTTGGCCCGTGGCGATGACCTCCGAGTGCTGCCCGCCCACCGTTTCGAGGTCTTTTACAAAAACGGGGCGACCAGTGAAGTCCACCAGCCGAATCACGGCGGACTGCAAGGGCGTTTCGGAGACGAGGCTGACCGTCAGGGCGTCATTCACGGGGTTGGGCTGGGCGGTCACCCGCAGGGGCGTGCGCACGGTCACTTCCCGGATGCCGGAGTATTCAAATTGGCCGTTGAGGTCGAGGCGGCGGAGGCGGTAGTAATTGGAGCCGATGAGGGGCTTGGCGTCCACAAAGTGGAAGCTGTCGGCGTGGCCGCTGGGCGTGGCGGGTTTTACCGTGCCGATTTTATCGAAATGGACGCCGTCGGCGCTGCGCTCAATATGCCAAACATCCATATCCGTCCATGAATCCACGGCCCAGTCAACGAGGATGGTATTGCTGTTGCGCAGCAAAGCGGCACTGAACTGGCTGAGTTCCGCCGGGAGGACGATGCTCTCGCTGGCGAACTTCGACACCAGCTTGATATACGCCGCTTGGCTGTAAATGGCGGGTTCGGTCAGTTCCCAAGAGTTCTGCGGCCAACTGGTGTTCCAGTCCTTGTACGACTTCTGGTGCGGCTGCCCCTGTGGCGGGGAGATATTGCCCTGTGCGGGCACGAAGTTCGGATTGAAGCCGCCCGTCACGTAGCCGGGAGGCGGGCCATAGAGTGAAGTCTGTGCATTGTCGTAATTGGTGCCGTCGCCGAACCATGCATGGTACATTTCATCACAGGATTGCTCGGCGCCGTGGTCGTTCATATTCGTCAGCATTAATTTATTAATCGGATTTACCCCGTGCAGGAAATGCACATAATTCTCTGCCGCATTCAAATACTGGGTATTATTCGATGGATATAAATTATGTTCCACCATATTGTAGAATATATTGGCGGCATTGGCTTTCCAGCGGTTGCTGCCCCAGACATAATCATTGTCCTTTAAATAGGCACGATAAGCGTCCAAATTGCCCGTCCATGCGGGCAGCATATCGCCATTATTGGTATTGGTGGAGGTGGTGCAACTGTTTTTAATATTATTCGCAACGGAGGCCGTGGCATTGGGCAGACTGGCATAATAAAGCATAATATCCTGAATCGTGGGCTGGAAGGCATACCAGTACGTCCATTGATATGGCCGGATATTCGAATAATTATTGTCGAAATAAGTGCGGTACGTGGTATTGCCCGTGGCAGCGAAAAGGAGCGCCGCCGCTCCCGTGCGGGCCTCGTTCTGTTCGTCGGCGCTGATTTCAGGGTTTGCGGAGCAAAAGCCGCTGTTGTTGTAGTTGGAAGTGGCGGGGTTGGCATTAATCCAAGTCCAAGCCAGTTCGGCCTTGGTGAGCAGGTTGGCGCCGTAGGTCTGCATCGAGGCATTGGAGAGGCCGCTGTAAACAATGGCGGCATGGGCGAACATGCTCGCCACCGTCCTTGTGGAGGAGGCTTGCGCCGGGCCGTACATCCGCTGCGTGAGGTCGGCACTGGCCGGGCTGGCGGCCTCGAAGCAGGGCACGGACACCTTCATCAGCACCGAGCCGTCGGCCTGCTGCATCTTCACGAGCCAGTCCAGTTCAAATTTGATTTCATCCAAAATATCGGGCACGCCGTTGCCGGACTCCGGGATGCCGTAGTCGTCGCCGAAAACGGCGGGGTTCTCTTGGTAGGCGAAGAGCAGGTCGTGGATGGTGCTCCACGAGAAGTTGACGTACTTGGTGAAATCGCCCGCATCGTGCCAGCCGCCGCTCAGTTCCTTCTCCGTGGCGGCGTTATTGGGGGCGCTGACGCTGCGGCAGTTGAGGTCTTGCAGCGAGTGGGTGTGGCAGACGGCGTCCTGCCAGTCGCCAGCGTAGGCAAGGGGCTTGGCCACCCCGCAACGCTGGTGGTAGTACATGCGCACGGCGTATTTCAGGGCGGTGTTGTAAACATCGTCGCCGATGGTGAAGCGGTAGGAGCCGACGGCGTTGGTGGGGTCGAACACGTAATAATCGCCCGGTGTGGTGACGCTCGAAAAATCGAACCACCAAGTCTTGTCGCCCGATTGGGCCTGGGTGGCCCCACCGTTCCAAGTGGTGATGGCGGCGCTGAAAACGGACACGTCGTCGTTCCAGCGGCGCAGCTCGTAGGTGCTGCCGGGGGCAAAGCTCTCGGCGGCGTTGAAGCCCACCTGCGGGTCACTGATGACACAGACCTTCTGCGCCGAGGGCCGGTAGCCGAACTGGTCAACATGGATATGGGCACTGGTGACGGCGGGGCCGCCAATGGCCAAGATGGGGAGGAGGCAAAGGAATACGTGGATGATTGTTCTCATGTAAAGGTTGATTTGAAATGGTGGCACTGCGGTTGCCGGGGGCAAAGTAACAGCTACTTGCCTTACCAAGCTATCACATAAAGGTGCGAAAACAGTCTTTTTGTTTAGCGAAAGCTGAATGAAATATTCCACTAGCTTTGCCACGCATCAAAACGCAACAACATGAAGAACAAACTTACTTACCAACTCCTTTTCGCCCTCAGCTTCGGGCTTATTTTCAGCGCCTGCGGCACGGCCCAGAAAGCGGCCAGCGACGGCAGCACTTCCCTCTTCAACGGCAAAGACCTCACCGGCTGGATTAACTATGGCCGGGAAAAATGGTACGTCGAGGACGGCCTGCTGGTCTGCGAGAGCGGACAGTACAAAGAATACGGCTACCTCGGCACCACCGAAAAGTACAAGGACTTCGACCTGACGCTGGAGTTCAAGCAGGAGGCCAACGGCAACAGCGGCGTCTTTTTCCGTTGCAGCGTGGACGGCACGAAGGTCTCCGGCTGGCAGGCTGAAGTGGCCCCCAAAGGGCACGACACGGGCGGCATCTACGAGAGCTATGGCCGGGGCTGGCTCATCAAGCCCATCCCCTCGCTGGACGAAGTGCTCAAGGAAAACGACTGGAACACCATGCGCATCCGCTGCGTGGGCGACGAGGTGACGACCTACCTCAACGGCATCCAGATGATTACGCTCAAGGATGAGAAAATCGGCCAAGCCGAAGGCCAGATTGCCTTGCAGATTCACGATGGCGGCGGGATTAAGGTGAGGTGGCGGAATATCCGGGTGAAGCGGATTTGACGGTGGTCGGTGGTCGGTGGTTGGTTGTCGGTGGTTGGCGGCGAGATTTCCGAAATCTTCGAGATTTCGGAAATCTGGGGCATTGCACTATATTTACCCGCAAAACCCATTCCCCTCATGACTTCGGAAAGCAAACCTAATACAAGGTCAAAGAAAAAGTTTGACTACATCAACTACCTGCAATTCATTGGAACGGCATTTACGCTTTATTTAGCCCTGATTTGGGCCAAGGTCTGCAATTTCCCTTCCTTTCTCCCTTCAAGCATGGAGGTAGAACCATGGACTATTATCATTGGCATTATCACGGCCTTGCCCTCATTTTTCCGAAGGGATAAAATGGAAGAAGCTGCTCCCCATCCGAACCCTACCATCATCGTTCAGCCAGTAGTGTCGAATCATCCCAACCTTGCTATTAGTCAATCTAAGCAAATCGAGACTAATTCTGAGTCAGATTCCCCCATCTTCCTTTCCCAAACCCGCCACGCCCCACTTGCCGCAAGCAAAGTCCTTGGCCGACAAGCAGATTTGGACGCAATCGAAAAAT
>JADLHE010000559.1 GCA_020848965.1 Saprospiraceae bacterium | reverse complement strand
TATACCGACATCGCACTGCTTAAAATCGAAGACAAAAACCTGCCAGCCGTGGTTTTCGGAAACTCGGATTCTTTGCGGGTAGGGGAGTGGGTACTGGCCGTCGGCAACCCTTTCAACCTGGAAAGCACCGTGACGGCGGGCATCGTGAGCGCAAAAGGCCGCAGCATTGATATTCTGGAAGGCGAATACACCATCGAGTCCTTTATCCAAACCGATGCAGCAGTGAACCCCGGCAACAGCGGCGGGGCTTTGGTCAACACTTTCGGGGAACTGGTGGGCATAAACACCGCCATCATCACCCGCTCTGGGAAATATGAAGGCTATTCGTTTGCCATTCCGTCCACTTTGGTGCAAAAAATCATCAAGGATTTGATGGATTATGGCGAAGTAAAACGGGGCTTGCTCGGTATTAAAATCGGCCCAGTTGACGATAAAATTGCCCACGAACTGGATTTGCCATCAGTGGAGGGCGTCTATATCAGCAGCGTGACCACCAACGGCGGCGCCGAGGAGGCTGGGCTGAGGTCTGAGGATGTGATTGTGGGTATCAATGGCATGAAAATCAGGAGCATACCTGAGTTGCAAGAGCAAGTGGGCCGATTGCATCCGGGTGCTGTCTTGAAAGTAGAATATATCCGTTCAGGCAGGCGCTATTCGGCGAATGTAACCTTGAAAGACAAGGATTCCGCTACGAAAATCGCTGTGCGAAGTGACGACAACGCCCTGTTGTCGGATTTGGGGTTCACCTTGCGGGAATTGAGTTCCGAGGAAAGTCGGAAACTGCGGGTCTCAGGCGTTTACGTTGAAAATATCAAGATTGGCAGCGCCATTGAGAAGACAGAAATGGACCCCGGTTATATCATCACCAAGGTGGGAGAGGTGAAAGTCGGCTCCGTGCAGGAGGTGGTGAACGAGCTGAAAAAGAACAAAGGCTCGGAGGTTTACTTGGAAGGGTTCTATGAAAACTACCCCGGCGAGTATTACTACACTTTCAGCGTGAAATAAGGAATACGGAACCAAGAACTGAAAATGACTTCCATAAGTCCATTCTACCGAAAATAGCAACCTATATTTGCGCCCGAATTGGGCAATCTTGCCTGTAAAGCTTTGTATTTGCTTATTTTATGAAAAAACTTGTACTTGCTGCCCTCCTGCTTACCGCAATTTGCACGGGCATTTCTTCGGCTCAAAAAGGTGGCACGCTCCGTGGAAACGTTTTTGACAAGGCAACCGGGGAGCCTTTGATTTTCGCTACCGTCCTGCTTAAAACTACGACCATCGGAACTGTAACCGATGTGGATGGATTTTTCAGCATTGGCAATATACCCGCTGGAAACTATGAGATGTTGGTCACTTCCATCGGATTCGATAGCGTTACCACAAAGGTTGTCATCAAGGACGGCAGCATTATCACCCAGCGGGTGGTCTTGAACGAAAGAGGAATTGAACTCGGAACCGTGGAGCTTTCTGCAAGGAAAGAAGCGGCCAGGTCAGAGATTGCCATCTCCAAGGTGACCATCACCGCCAACCAAATCAAAGCATTGCCAGGCACGGGCGGACAAGCCGATATTGCACAATACCTTCCGGTGCTACCCGGTATCATATCCACGGGCGACCAAGGCGGTCAAATTTACATTCGTGGTGGTTCGCCCATCCAGAACAGGATTTTGCTGGATGGCATGACCATTTTCAACCCTTTCCACAGTATCGGTTTTTACTCGGTTTTTGAAACGGAAGTCATCAAAACAGTGGACGTACTTACCGCTGGTTTTGATGCGGAGTATGGTGGCAGGATTTCAGCCATTGTGGATTTGAAAACACGGGAAGGCAATCGCAAAAGATTGGCTGGATTGGTGAGCGCAAACCCATTTCAGGTAAAATCGGTGATTGAAGGCCCGCTCAAGAAATTTCAAGAAGGCGGTGGTAGTTCATCTTTTCTTTTGACTGCCAAGCACTCCTATATTGACAAGACCTCTCCGGTACTTTATCCTTATGCTGTGGACACTTCTTTCTATCCGGCCAGTGGGAGGGATTTGACGGATAAAGACCGCAAGCGACTGCCATTTTCCTTTACAGATTTATATGGGAAGCTTTCTTTCCTTGCCAATAATGGCAGCAAGCTGAACCTGTTTGGCTTCAGTTTCAATGACGATGTGGACTATATTGGAGTGGCAAAACTGGGCTGGCAAAACGTTGGCGGTGGTGCCAATTTTACGCTGATTCCACCGAATTCAAATCTTGTTATTGGCGGTACAATCGCCTATTCTGATTACCTGATTCAATTGAAGGAAGCGGATCAAGACCCTCGTTCCAGCAGCATTTCCAACTACAATGTGAAGTTGAACTTCACGTATTATGGCCTTAGAAACGAGTTCAATTACGGTTTTGAGGTAATCGGTCTGGATACTAGATTCAAGTTCAAAAACTTTGCAGGCAACACCATCGAACAAAACGACAATACAACGGAGATTGGCGGTTATTTGAAATACAAGACCAAAATTGGCAATTTCATTTTTGAGCCAAGTCTGCGTTACCAGTATTATGCCTCGCAATCCAAATCTAGTATGGAACCAAGATTTGGGATGAAATACAATGTCACCGATTGGTTGCGTTTCAAAGCGGCGGGTGGTTTTTACTCACAAAACCTCATCAGTAGCGTAAACGAATTGGACGTGGTGAACCTCTTTGTTGGCTTCCTCACTGGGCCAGAAGAGCGTGTGACCCTGCCCGGCAGCGATAAAAATGCACCTCACCGATTGCAAAAAGCCGCACATGCGGTGGTGGGAGCGGAAATTGACCTCGGTAAAAACTTGGAGTTGAACGTTGAGCCATATATCAAAGACTTCACGCAACTTATCCAGATTAACAGAAACAAGCTTCAGCCATCAGACCCCAATTTCGTTACAGAAAAAGGCCAAGCCTATGGCATTGACCTCACTTTACGATACGAGACTAAAAAATTGTACCTCTGGGGTACCTACTCTTTGGCTAAGGTGAACAGGGACGATGGCGAACAGGTCTATCCAACCATTTTCGACCGCCGCCACAACGTGAACCTTTTGGGCACCTACAAATTCGGTAAGGACTTGGCATGGGAGGCTGCACTTCGTTGGAACTTAGGCTCAGGTTTCCCATTCACCCAGACCCAAGGCTTTTATCAAAACTTCGATTTCAATGGTGGCTTGAACAACAGCCCTTTGACGAACAATGGCAGCTTGGGCGTCATTTTGGATGAAAAGCGGAATGGTGGCCGTTTGCCTTACTATCACCGTCTGGATGGCTCCCTCAAGCGGGTGTTTAAGTTTGGAAAATACACGAGCCTTGAAGCTGTGGCCAGTGCGACCAATATGTACGACCGGGAGAATATTTTTTACTTTGACCGTATTCGCAATAAAAGGGTCAATCAATTGCCAATTATGCCAACAATTGGCCTGACCTTTAATTTTTAAACCATCCCTGAAAACTCACGAACCTTTCATTCAATTAAACAAATCATAAAATGAATCTTCACGAATATCAAGGCAAGGAAGTGTTGAAACGCTTCGGAGTTGCCGTACAAGAAGGCATTGTTGCCACCAATGTTGACGAAGCTGTGGATGCTTGCGGCAAAATTAGGGAAGCAACGGGCACCGATTTTGTGGTCGTTAAAGCCCAAATCCATGCGGGCGGCCGTGGCAAAGGCGGTGGCGTAAAACTCGCCAAAAACCTCGACCAACTGAAGGAGCATGCTGGCAATATCATCGGCATGATGCTGAAAACGCCACAAACACCGGGCGGTATGGAAGGCCCTGGTAAGCTCGTCCGCAAAGTGTTGATTGCGGAAGATAGCTACCGACTTGGCTTCGACCAATGCAAGGAATATTATATGTCCATACTGATGGACCGGGAGAAGAAATGCAATATCATCATCTACTCCACAGAGGGCGGCATGGACATTGAGAAAGTGGCCGAGGAAACGCCACACCTCGTGCACAAAGAGTACATTGATGCTGAGCTGGGCCTACAAGGTTTCCAATGCCGCAAGATTGCCTTCAATCTTGGTCTGAGCGGTGTAGCCTTCAAAAACATGGTAGCCTTCGTTGAAAAACTCTATGCTGCCTTTTTGGGTGCCGATGCAGCCATGTTTGAAATCAATCCGGTACTGCGCACCCCAGACGATAGAATCATTGCCGTGGACAGTAAAGTGACCTTGGATGACAACGCACTCTACCGCCATCCAGATTTGGAGGCAATGCACGACCCGGATGAGGATGACCCAACAGAAGTAGAGGCAAAATCCTACGATTTGAACTACGTGAAACTGGATGGTAACGTAGGCTGTATGGTGAACGGCGCTGGTCTTGCAATGGCCACGATGGACATCATCAAATTATCAGGCGGTGAACCAGCCAATTTCTTGGACGTGGGTGGTACTGCCGATGCCGCACGGGTGGAGAAGGCATTCAGGATTATCCTGAAAGACCCTGCTGTAAAAGCAATCCTTATCAATATTTTCGGTGGAATCGTTCGCTGCGATAGGGTAGCCCAAGGCGT
>JADLHE010000558.1 GCA_020848965.1 Saprospiraceae bacterium | reverse complement strand
TTGTGGTTGCCGATGGACCCTAGTCCTAGAAATAGAAAACATCAAAATCGAATGCAAACTTTAATAAATACAGTAATCATTGACGATGAGCCGAACGCAAGGGCAACTTTGGCATTGGAGCTAAAACTGCATTGCCCCGAAATCAGGATTATTGGAGAAGCAGCATCGGTAGAAGAAGCTGTTCAGTTCCTTCAATCCACGGCCGGGGTTGACCTCCTGTTTTTGGACATCCAACTTACCGACGGAACAGGGTTCTATATTTTGGAACAAGTTGATTATCAACAGTTTAAAATCATTTTCACGACTGCCTACAGTGATTATGCCTTGAAGGCCATCAAATTCTCCCCATTGGATTATCTCTTGAAACCAGTTGATGCTGAGGAGCTTCGTGCTGCCGTGGACAAGGCACTTCGCACCAAGCAAGATTCTTTCAATCACCAAGTCCAATCCTTCCTTCAGCAATATCGGGCGATAGCTGCACCACCTGAGCGCATCGCACTGGCCACTTCCGATGGTATCCATCTTTTCCCGGTAAAAAGCATCATCCGATTGGCATCTGAAGGAAACTACACAACCGTTCATTTTGAGAATGGGAAAAAACTGCTGTTGGCAAAAACCCTGAAAGATTTGGAGGAGTCACTGGCCCGCCACAATTTTGAGCGAATCCATAAGTCTCATTTGGTAAACCTAGACCATGTTTCGAGCTACGTGAACCGCTTTGGGGGGGAAATCATCATGAGTGACGGTGCAGAACTGCCCGTTGCGCAGCGAAAAAAAGCGCAGCTATTGCACCGGCTTGGCGATTTTTGAACCAAAATCGGCAAGAATTAGCGTTAATCATCTTTCAATATTTCACACAAAAAGTAAGTCCCGAAGCTTGATGAAAGCTCCGGGACTTTTTACTTTACGAGAATGTGAATATTTAAAAACCTAATTAAAACCTTGCAGTAATACCAGCATTCAGCAATGAAACGCCATAGCCAACTTCGGCGAAAGCGCCAAAATGCTTAGTCACGAAAAAATTGGTGCCTACAAAGCCGGAATATAAAATCCTGCCATTTGGCGCATTTGGGTTATGTTGGGTTGGGGTGTTTTCTTCCCTCGATATAACTGCGCCAGCAGCGTTTGTCTCCGTGCGCTTCTGGTTTACGTAACCCAAGGTAGCACCACCATAAACTTCCATGCGGTCGCCCATTTGTTTTTTAAGTTCGCCACGAAGGCCAACAAAAGTTTGGGCCATATTGGTGCGAACAAGCAAACCGTCATTGATAAGGACAGGAGCGGAGGTGGTTGAAGTGTAGCCACCAACAAGGTTCAGGCTGAACAATGGGGAAAATTGGTAGCCCATTTTGAGGGTAAGCGGAAGCGTTTTAACCTCAGCTTTATCCATTGTTGTAGTCGGGTCGTAACCCACGCCTGCGCTGATGTTGAACTTGCCAGATTGTGCGTTGATTGCGCTGAATGCCATTGCGAAAATGGCGGCTGTGATGAATCGGATGTTTTTCATGGAAAATTCTTTTTTTGGTTTAACAGACTTTTGCAAATGCGTGTTTTGTATTTACAAGAATCTAAAATTGAATATTTATTTGATTTTGAATTTGCGGTGCAAAATTGAGGGTACTTATTTGAAAAGTCAACCCATTTTCAAAATTTTATTTTAAATTAACCTAAAATTAAACCATTGAATCAATATTTAATTCTAAGTCAATCCACTTTTACAAAATTTTGAATCAAGAACGAATATCAACTGAATCGCTATTTTCTGCTTCCTTGGTTTATTGCTACTTTAAAAATTTTTGCAAAAAAAAATAGCTAATCTCCAAAGAAGATTGATTACAGAGCTGCGGTACAGAATTTTAATCCGTTTTATAGGAAGACACAGGTTTCAACCCATCCCCCTACGTGGAAATAAAAAATTTGGGAAAAAATCATTCAGGATAGATTCGAGAACACGGAAGAATTGAAATTACGCCATTTCAACTTGTGCGCTTTTCGCTACAAATACTCGAATCAGAAACTTGGCGAGTAAATTTTATTGCATAAAGTTGGGTGTTTTGATTTGAGAAAGCTGTCGTAAGACTTAACGATGGAAGCCATTTCGGTATTGTAGCCGACTCCAAATTTTTTGCTCCATTTTTTTTCGAGGGTTTCGTTTGCGCCATTTCAACTTACCTTTGCGTGCGACTCAAGAATTATACTTATTAATGGTAAAGATTGGCAATATTGAACTTTCGGATTTTCCGTTGCTGCTAGCTCCAATGGAAGACGTTAGCGACCCTCCATTCAGAAGGCTGTGCAAAGAACACGGTGCCGACATGATGTACACCGAGTTCATAAGCGCCGATGGCTTGGTTCACGATGCCGACAAGAGCTTCAAAAAACTTGAAGTCTTTGACTATGAGCGGCCGATTGGGATACAATATTTTGGTGGCCAATTGGAAAGCATGATAAAGGCTGCCAATATTGTCGAAAAAGCCAATCCCGATGTAATTGACATCAATTTTGGCTGCCCGGTAGCTAAGGTTGCCTGCAAAATGGCCGGAGCGGGACTGCTACAAGATGTGCCCAAGATGATTGAGCTTACAGCAGCTGTTGTAAAAAGCACCAGCAAACCAGTTACTGTAAAAACAAGGCTTGGCTGGGATGAAAAGAGCATTAACATTTTGGAAGTGGCTGAAAAACTCCAAGATGTCGGCATCAAGGCACTAACCATCCACGCAAGAACCAGAAAGCAGATGTACAAAGGGGAAGCCGATTGGACATGGATTGCCAAGGTGAAGGAGAACCCAAGAATGTCCATCCCTATTTTCGGAAACGGCGATGTGGATAGCCCCCAACGTGCCTTGGAATATCGAAACAGATTTGGCGTTGATGGCATCATGATTGGACGGGCTGCCATTGGTTACCCTTGGATTTTCAGGGAAATCAAGCATTTTTTCGAGTCCGGGAATATTATGCCAGTGCCAACCGTTGAAGAAAGGGTGGAAGCATGTCGCCAACACCTCAGCCATTCTATAGAATGGAAAGGAGAAAAGCTTGGGGTAGTTGAAATGAGAAGGCATTACACCAATTATTTCAGGGGCTTCGCCAATATCAAAAATTATCGAAGCCGTTTAGTGACGGAGTACTCACCAGCATTGCTCTATCAAATACTAGCTGAAATTCAGGAGACTTACACTGAAATGGAATTGATAGAATAAGGTGTTCTTTGCCATTTGAACCATTGTTTCAACATCAGTTTTTACCAAACTGCATTTTAAATTAACCAACACCTACTTCACTTGGTTTTCAATATTCAACCACAAGAGCGGGAAATTTTCAATTTGGTTGCGAAAGCAGCCAAAAACTGCAATGTAGATGCCTATGTTGTAGGAGGTTATGTGCGTGACAGGCTACTGGCTAGGCCAACCAAGGATATTGACATCGTTTGTATAGGCGATGGCATTCAATTGGCCAATGAAGTTGCGGCATTGCTTTTCCCTAGGCCAAGGGTGGCGTTTTACAGCCGCTTTGGTACTGCCATGCTTCGGCACAGGGGCATTGAAATTGAATTTGTAGGAGCTAGGAAAGAAAGCTACCGTGCCGACAGCCGGAAACCGGATGTGGAACAAGGCACCTTGGAAGATGACCAATTGCGGCGTGATTTTACCATCAATGCCTTGGCAATCAGCTTAAATGACGCAGATTTTGGCAGCATCGTTGACCCATTTCATGGCCTGCAACATCTTGAGCAAAAAATAATCAAGACCCCTACCGATCCGGGCCGCACCTTTTCCGATGACCCGCTTCGAATGATGAGGGCCATCCGGTTCTCGACCCAGCTCGGCTTTGAGATTGAGGAAGATACGCTCAAGGCAATTTCTGCATATAAAAACCGAATTCAGATTGTCTCGCAAGAAAGGATTACCACTGAGTTGGAGAAAATCCTTGCTGCTGCTACGCCATCCATTGGCTTTAAGCTGCTCTTTAAAACGGGCCTGCTCGAAATCATTTTCCCAGAAATGACTGCTTTGCATGGTGTAGAGATTCGTGATGGGATAGGGCATAAGGACAATTTTTACCATACCCTTCAGGTAGTGGACAACCTGTGCAGGAAATCGGACGATATTTGGCTGCGGTGGGCAGCGGTCTTCCATGATATTGCGAAGCCACCAACAAAAAGGTTCAGTAAAGAAGAAGGCTGGACTTTTCATGGGCACGAGACCCTTGGCGCTGCTATGGTTCCCCGCATTTTCAAGAAACTTCGATTGCCAGCCAACGAAAAAATGAAGTTCGTGCAGAAAATGGTGCAGCTTCATTTGCGACCGATAGCCCTTACAAAAGAGGAAATCACGGACAGCGCTGTGCGCCGTTTGCTTTTTGAAACTGGGGAGGATATTGACGCCCTGATGCAATTGGTGGAGGCGGACATTACCTCCAAAAACGATTCAAAAGTCAAGCGTTATCTGGAGAACTATGAGATTTTGCGGCAGCGAATAATTGAGATTGAAGAAAGCGATCGGCTCCGCAATTGGCAGCCACCAGTCAGTGGTTTGGACATCATGAACACGTTCCAAATTCCGCCCGGCAAGGAAGTCGGCGTCATCAAGAATTTTATCCGAGAAGCAATTTTGGATGGCGAGGTGAAAAACAACTTCGAGGAAGCCTACCAACTGATGCTCAAAAAGGGAATTGACCTGGGCCTTGAGCCAAAGCGCATTTTGACCGAAAGCACCGTCGAATCTGAATGATTCGACGGTGCCTTTATGGGCTTAGGTTCTTTTGACGCCGAGATTCAATCCAATGGAAATGCCAATCCGAGCAAAAATACTGAAGCTGTCTTTTTTGTTTCTTTGGTCAAAAAACTCATGGCCAGTCAGGCCGTGTGTTTCTAGGTCAATCACTTTTCCTGGGTTGGCAATGTCTGTATAGGTGATTTGATAATAAGAAGCCCCAAACCCATACCATAGGTCCATTCCAACTCCCTTTCCCAGCACTTGGATTCCACTGTTCCACACAAGGTCATATTGTTTGTCGGTCGGTG
>JADLHE010000557.1 GCA_020848965.1 Saprospiraceae bacterium | reverse complement strand
CGGAGGGCTTCGTAAATTGTGTTGGGCTGCCGAGGGATGCCCAAGGAAAGGGAAAGGTTGGCCTGCGGGTCGAGGTCAATGAGCAGCACTTTTTTGCCCAATTCTACCAAGCCTGCGCCTATGTTGATAGTGCTCGTAGTCTTGCCCACGCCACCCTTGTGGTTCAATAGCGAGATGATTTTTCCCATATAGCTCGTTTAACCAGTAAGCGCCTCTTTTTTGTTAATCTTCAGACGCCGGGCAAAATTAGTCAAAATATCCGTCCGAGGAATTTGATTTTTCCACATTGCAATGCCATTCCTTAACGACCTTTGCCGCAAAACTAACTTCCGATGATTGAACATTCGCTTAGCCGCATCGAAATAGTGTCCGCCCACTATACGGGCAATAAGGCCAACGGCCAAGAACCTCAACTTTCTGAGCACCCGCTCGACCTGGGCAATGGCGAGCTTCGTGGCCTGCTTCAAAAATATTTCCTCGACTCCTTTGAGGGCAATGAGTTTTTTCATTTTGACTTCTCCAATGGCGATCTGTCATTGAATCCTGTCTGCCATTTTGCGAAGCAAATATTTGAAGACCAAGCGGCCTTTCACCAGCACAGCGCCGATATTGCTCGGCACTTGCACGAGCAGACCAACCACCCAAAAATCAAGGCTGGCGACCTCTACGTGGCCTACCTGACGGGCATTGTGCTGGATGATGAGGTGTTGGATGCTATCGGCCTTTTCAAATCGGAGAACAAGCAGCCGTTTTTGAAATTGCTGGCGCAAAATGGTGATTTTCAGCTCGTTAGCGAAGACGGCACCGCCGTGGACAAACTCGATAAGGGTTGCCTTGTTTTCAACACCAACAGCGAAGGCGGCTATAAAGTCTGCATCGTGGACAAATCGAACCGAAGCTTCGAGGCGCAGTATTGGCGGGATTTCTTCCTGAACGTGAAGCCGCTCGCCGACGACTATTTCCACACCACGCACTATATCAAAATGGCGAAGGACTTTGTGGTGAACAAGCTCGATGACAATTTCGTGGTGAGCAAGGCCGAGAAGATTGATTTCCTCAACAAGTCCATTAATTATTTCAAGGAAAACGACACGCTCGTGGAGGAGGAGTTTGCCAAAATCGTTTTTGAGGACGAGGAAAAACAATCGGCTTTTGCGCAGCACCGAAATAGCTACCAAGAGCAGCACAACCTGCCAGAACTGGAAGATAATTTCAATATTTCGACGGCTTCCGTCAAGAAACAGGAACGGGTCATGAAGTCCGTGCTGAAGCTCGACAAGAACTTCCACATCTACATCCACGGCAACCGGGAACTCATTGAACGGGGCTACGATGAAGATAAAGGGAAGAAATACTACAAGGTGTATTTTGAAGAGGAGAACTAAACGGAAACCAAGGCATCCACCAATTTCCGGTCATTCGACAGCCGGGGCACTTTGTTCTGGCCACCCAACTTGCCCTGCGATTTCATGTAGTTCCGAAAAACATCCTTGGGCAGCGCCGTGATTTTCAAAGGGCGCAGGATATTGCCTTTTATCAGGTCTTCGTAATAAATGTTCTGCTTAATCATTTCATCGTCAAGCATTTGCGCAAAACGCAACAAGTCGGTAGGGATTTGGTCAAACTCCACGAACCACTCATGGTAGGGCAGCCCGCCCGCTGGTGGCGATACCTGCGGCGCCACCGTGAACTCCACAATGCCTACCCCGGCAGCCTTGGAAGTTGCCAACATGGCAGCGTCCACTTCCTTTCCAATCACATGTTCGCCGAAGGCGGATATGAAATGCTTCACCCGACCAGTAACGAAGAGCCGATAGGGTTTTAACGAAACGAACTCCACGGTGTCGCCAATGCTGTAGCCCCAAAGCCCAGCGTTGTTGTTGATGATGAGGGCGTAGTTCACGCCCATTTCCACCTCGGCGAGCGAGCGGCGGGTCGGGTTTTCGTTGAAAACCTCATCCATTGGCACGAACTCGAAGAAGATGCCAGAATCGGCATTGAGCAGCAGCCCCGGCTCGGTCTGGCTGTCCTGAAAAGCGATGAAGCCCTCACTGGCGGGATAGGTCTCCACGTTGTCCATGCGCTTGCCAACCAAGGCTTCCAGCCCCGCCCGGTACGGCTCAAAGTTGACGCCGCCATAGACGAAGACATTGAAATTCGGGAACAGTTCCTTCACGAATTTTTTGCCACTGCGCTGCAACAGCCGCTCGTAGTACATCTGCACCCAAGGCGGTATGCCGCTGATGAGGCGCATATCCTGCTGCAGTGTTTCGGTCACGATGGCATCCAGTTTTTGCTCCCAGTCTTCGATGCAATTGGTGGAGTAGCTCGGCAACTGGCTGGTTCTCAGCCACTTGGGCACTTCGTGGTTCACGATGCCTGAAAGCCGCCCAGTGGGTATGCCGCCCACGGTTTCCAACTCCGGGCTACCAGAGAGGAAAATCATTTTGCCATCGAAAAAATCGAAATTGCCCGTGCGGGCAGCGTAGTTGAAAAGTGCGTTGCGGGCCGTGCCAAAGTGGTTGGGCATGGAGTCCCGTGTGAGGGGGATGTACTTCACGCCAGAAGTGGTGCCACTCGTCTTTGCAAAGTATTTGGGTAGGCCGGGCCATAGCACGTCCTGTTCGCCCGTTTTTATCCGCTCAATCCAAGGGCGCAGCGCCTCGTAATCTCGCAGCGGCACCTGCGCTTTGAAGGCTTCGTAGCTGTTGACTTTGTCAAAACCATGCTCCCGTCCAAAGGCCGTTCGGCTGCCTTTTCTTACCAACTGCTCGAACACCCGTTGTTGCGCAGCAACAGCATTCCCGCTCCACCGCTCTATGCTGCGGGCTATCTGATGTGCAACGGGCTTGAGAAGACGGGATTTGATTCGCATGGAAAGGATTGAAGGATTGAAGGATTGAAGGATTGAATCTGGCTATGCCCCTTGCCTTCAATCCTTCAATCCTTCAATCCTTAATTCTCGTAGGGGCATTTCAAGTCACCGAAGTAGTAATACACGCCAACACCGAGATACACGTAAGTGTCTTTGGTTTTGGAGTTGCCACGCTGGCGGCCTGGGGTGCCGATGGGCGCTTCGATGTTGTTTCGGGTAAAAAAGTCTGGGTCTTTGGCAAAAAGTTCGGGGGAGCGATCAATGAAGGGCAGTGCCTCATCGCCTCGGAGGTCGGCCACGTCGTCGGGGTCGGGGTAGGCGGTGCTGACGTCGTCCAGGTAGTCGCTGAACAGGCGGCGGGCGCTGATGTCAATATTGATGCTCCACTCGTAGCTGAGGTCAATTTTGAATCCTGCGCCATAGACCCAACCACCTGCAACGGTATAGTATTCGTCACCTTTGAACTGGCCTTCGGTGCCGAGCGGGCGCAGTTCGACCCAATCGCCGCCGTCAAGCTTGGCCTTGGGGTTGAAATAGGTGACGCCGAGGCCGGCGAAGAGATAGGGCGTCCAGTTATTGTCCTTGCTGCCGTGGAAATAGGGCAGAAAGTTGAATTCCAATTGCCCGCCCGCATCGGCCACCACGGAGCGGAAGCTGAGGTTGCGGGCTTTTTCGTAGAGGTTCGGGGAGTCGGAGTCATAGGCTTCCACCCTGCCGATATTGCCGGATAGCTTGAGGGCGAGCCTTTCGTTGAAATTGTAGCGAAGGCCAAAGCCCGCTGCCGGGCCGATGCGGTTGAGGCGGAGGTTGGTGTTCAGGTCGCCGAAATAGTTGACAGCGGCCACCCCAATGCCTGCTTCGGCGCCTTCTTGCGCTTGTAGGCGGTTCTGGGAAAAAATTGCGAAGCACGCAGCTATAAACAGAATTCTTTTCACGGGTACTTTTTTGTTGAAAAACGGCTTTCAGTTTTTTGGTTTTGGGCGGGCAAAGTTACACTTAAACGACAATGCTTGCATGGCTGTTGTGGTGCTAAGTTTCTTTTGGTTTTTCTGCAAAATGGGGCAGTTATGCGCTTATATTTTCAGTAAAAATCATTGTAACGTAATTTTACGTCAGAAAGCTATAAAAATAGTTGCAAGGCTAAATTTTTAGAAATACCTTTGTTCCAGTTCAATTAAAACATCGGAAAAATGACAGCATTGACGAAGGCGGAAGAGGAAGTAATGCATATTATCTGGCGGCTGGAGCGCTGCTTGGTGAGCGATATTTTGCCCCATTACGAGGCGTTGAAAAGCAAGGCTGTGCCGCAAAGTTCGGTATCAAGCATCGTGCGCATCTTGGAAGATAAGGGCTTCGTGTCGCACAAAGCGTATGGCCGTACTTACGAATATTTCCCCATCATCACGAAGGAGGACTACACGAAAACAACCTTGAGCCGCCTCGTGACCGACTATTTTGAAGGCTCCATGAGCAACCTCGTGTCCTTTCTGGTGAAAGAGGAGAAACTGGACAAGGACGAGCTTTCGGAGTTGATTGAGAAACTGAAATAGTTTGATGAGTTTGAATAGTTTGAGTTGTTTGATTTGCTCCCTCACAACTCGAACTCATCAAACCCGTCAAACTCATCAAACAAAATCATGGCCTACCTACTCGAAGTCGCCGCATCATGGGCCGTTTTTTATGGGGTCTATCACCTGCTGTTGCGGGCGGAGACCTTTCACCGCACCAACCGATGGTACCTGCTCGGCACCATGTTGCTCGGCCTCATCATTCCATCGCTGCATTTTGATTTGGCTGCCTCGGAAGCCGCTCCGGCCTATCTTTTGCAGCCCGTCACGGTGGGTGTTCAGAACCTGGAAGCAATAGTCATCACTGCTTCGCAACGGGAACAAGGCATTGATTTTCAAGCGATTGCATGGGGCGTTTATTGGCTCGGCGTAGTGGTGTCATTGATGAGATTTGGTTTTGGCCTTTGGCAAATCGGGCAGCTGTACCGTGCGGGCAATATTGCTCCGCAACAGGGCTACGACCTCGTGGCAACGGATGCACCGCACCTGCCTTTCTCGTTTTTCAACAACCTGTTTTGGAGCAAAAACTTTGTGGTGACGGACGAAGAGCGCCGCAGCATTGTGCGGCACGAGGAGGCGCATATTTTCCAAAAACACAGCCACGACGTGGTGCTGTTGGAGTTAGTGGCGGCCTTTGCCTGGTGCGTTCCGTTCGTTTATTTTTATAAAAAAGCCCTGAAAACTACCCACGAATACCTCGCCGACGCCCATGTGACGGCGGGTTTTGACAAGAAACAATACGGCCGTTTGTTGCTCAGGCAATCGCACCCCGGAATGCAGGTTGCCATCTCCAATTCCCTTTTTTCTTCACAATTAAAAAAACGTATTGTCATGATGACTAAAACTAATTCGCCGCAGCGTGCTGCGTGGAAGTACCTCGCCGTGCTGCCCGCTTTGGCGGTGTTGTTGATGGCTTTTTCTTTGGAAAACGGCCCACTGCCTTCACCTTCTGAACTGCTTGAAAATCAACCCGTTAAGAACATCAGCAAATCTTATTCTTTGCCTTCGGCAATGGCGGTGGAAGATACTGTGCCTGTTGAGCACAGGCTCCATTACGTGGCGGAGATGGCTGCGCAATTCCCCGGCGACGAGGGCATACCCAATGCGGAGGGAGGCTATGATTATCCGAACAAGAACCTGATGAAGTTCATTTTTGAAAACCTCCGTTACCCTAAAGAAGCCCTTGAAAAAGGGATTGAGGGCATGGTCTTCGTCAGTTTTGTTGTAGAAAAAGACGGCAGCATTACCAATCCCGAAATCAAACGCAATGCTCTTGGTGGAGGCTGCGAGGAGGAAGTTTTGCGGATTGTTTCATTAATGCCAAAATGGAAGCCGGGTATGATGGATGGCAAGCCAGTGCGCTCACTTTATCATTTACCCATCAAGTTCAAATTGGATACTGACCCAGCATCGGCTTCTAGGGCATTTGAAATGGGCGAAGTGGACGAAATGCCCGAAATGGCTGGCTGCGAAACACTCCCTACTGATGAGCGGAAAAAATGCTCCGAAGAAAAAATGTTTCAAGCCATTTTCACGAATGTGAAATATCCAAAAGAAGCCCGTGAAAAAGGTATCGAGGGAACAGTTTTCGTCAAGTTCGTTATCCAAAAGGACGGCAGTGTAGCCAATATCGAAACTGTGAAAAGCGTGGGCTTTGGCTGTGACGAGGAGGTGGTTCGGGTAGTCGCCAATATGCCGAAATGGGTGCCAGCGAAGAAGAACGGGCAGCCGGTGACGTCGTCGTTCACGCTGCCCGTCAAGTTCAAATTGGACGAAGGCGAAAAAGCCTCAAAACCAAGCGAAGAAGTGACTTTGGAAGTCTTCCCCAACCCTGCTGGCTCGGATGGTTTCGATGTGAGGTTCAAAGCTCCAGCAGGGCGGTTGTCCATCCTTTTTTACGATGCAAACGCCATGAAGGAAGTGAACGAAAAGTTCTTTGACGTTGAGAAAGGCCAATTAAATACCTACCGCATCAGGCCAGAATGGGTCTTTGCCAACGGTAAAACAGGTATGGCAGCCATCAGCCTGCGTGATGCCAACGGCAAGGTGTTGGCGACTACCAAGGTGATCGTGCAATAACTTCCACATCTTTAAGGTTCTGCGGCAGTGAGGCCGCAGAACCTTTCGCCAACCCCCTGACAACCAAGGTTTTATCCATTCCCTCACTCAATCACCCAAAAAACCCTTACATTTGCGGCCTTAGCCTAACATTTGCGAACCTTCTTCGTAAAAAAGGCATCTCCAACAAGACGCAAGTCAACCTTACATGGTCGCTGACATATTACTCACTATACTTCTGGTCTTACTGAACGGGTTTTTCGTTGCTGCCGAATTTGCCATCGTTAAAGTCCGCATTTCACAGCTACAGGTACGCACTGGCTCCAGCTTCACTGCCCGCATTGCCGAGGGAGTGGTCGGGAACCTCGACGCTTACTTGGCTGCTACGCAATTGGGCATCACCCTCGCTTCCCTTGGCCTAGGCTGGATCGGCGAGAGCGTCGTTTCTGACATCATCATTAATTCGATGGATGCCTTGGGCATGTCCGTTGAGCCAGAAACGGCCCACAAAATCGCACTGCCCATCGCCTTTGCGACCATTACCGTACTGCACATCGTTTTTGGTGAGCTGGCACCAAAATCCTTGGCTATCCGCCACCCCATCAACACCACGCTGGCAGTGGCTGCGCCATTGCGCATCTTCCGTTTGGTTTTCAAGCCTTTCATTTATATCCTCAATGGCTTCGCCAACCTCATCCTCCGCCTCATCGGCATCAAACCAGTGGCCGAGCACGAGGGCATCCACTCGGAGGAAGAGCTGAAACTCATCATCGCTGAGAGTGCCGAGGGCGGTGCCATTGATGATTCGGAGCGGGAACTCATCCAGAACGTATTTGACTTTGACGACCGTTTCATTTGGCAAATCTTGAAGCCCCGCACGCAGATTGCGGCCATTGACATCAATGAGCCATTGGAAGAGAACATCGAATACGCCATTACCGAAGGCTATTCCCGCTACCCGGTCTATGGCGATACCATTGACCATATCATCGGTTTTGTGCACTCCAAGGACCTGCTTTTGCTCTCCCGCCACGGCGAGCGTGGCAAGGGCATCAAGGACATCATGCGCCCGGTGATTTATGTTTCCTCCAATAAAAAAGTCATTTCGCTGCTGCGACTCATGCAGAAGGAGCGGGCGCAATTGGCCATTGCCGTCAACGAGTTTGGTGGCACGGTGGGGCTTGTCACCTTGGAGGACATCATTGAGGAACTCGTGGGCGAAATCCAGGACGAATACGATACCGAGCCACCAATCGTGGAAAAATTGGACGGGAACATTTTCAAGATTCAAGCGCAAAACCCATTGGACGAAATCAATGAGTTCTTGCCAGAACCTTTCCCTGAAAGCGAAGAATACCATACCATGTCAGGCCTTTTGCAGCAAGTGGCCGATGAAATACCGGAAGAAGGCGAGACCATCCGGGTCGGCAGCTATGAAATCACCGTGCTGAAGATGTTTCAGGCAAGCCCTGAACTCGTGCAAGCAAAATACCTCGGCGCTATTTCTGAAGATGGCAACCAAATTATTGAGGAAAACTAATCTGCGCAGTACCAAAAATACCTCATGTTTTCGGTGAGCAGGTCCAGGCTGTTGCCGAATTTGCTGCGTTCTATCCAAGTACGCCCTTTAATTAGTTTTTGTTTTGCTACTTGGCAAAAGACTGAATGTCAATGCTTTGTGCCAACTCGAAGCTTTAAACTAATAACTCACAACTATTTAAATCTCCATAGCATCCTAAAAAAGTAGAGCCTCCGGTGGAGGGATACCGGAGGCTCAGTGTTTGAAACCATCGTTTGGTTCCTATGCTTATGGCCTGTCGGCCACAACAATCCGCTTAGAAATTGGCTGTTGGCCCTCCTCTGAAATCCAGAGCAGGTACTGGCCGCTGGCCACATTTTCGAGTTG
>JADLHE010000556.1 GCA_020848965.1 Saprospiraceae bacterium | reverse complement strand
GGAGAACATCCAGTTTTCGCTCAACGACCTGACAGCTTCCGTACACCATTTGTTCCGGAACGAACGCCCCGACATGGACATCACCATTGAACTGCCAAAAGTGGATTTTGAGGTGTACGCCGACCGCAACCATGTTACCCGTGTTATCAATAATTTGCTGAAAAATGCCATTCAGGCAATACCGGACGAGCGCAAAGGCATTATCCATATCTCGCTGTATCAGGATGGCAACAAAGCCATCCTCAAAGTTGCGGACAATGGGACGGGCATCCCACCCGAAATAAGGGAAAAGGTCTTTTCCCCGAATTTTTCAACAAAAAACTCAGGTACGGGGCTTGGCCTCGCCATTTGCAAAAGCATCATCGAAGGCTTCAAAGGAGATATTTACTTCGAAACGGAAATGGACAAAGGCACCAATTTTTTTGTAGAACTGCCAATCATGACCGTTTCGGAGTTGGTTCATTAAATACAACTGTCGTTTTAAACCGTGCTGCGGAATTTTTTGCTTCGCTAAATTTCCGCAGCATAGTTTTTGGTGGACATAGGAAAAAATCCTTCAAGAACTTTGGGTACCACGCATAACTTTTGCCCACCAACCTACGTTCTTTAAGCCTACAAGCCTCATTAATCCAAATACCTTTTATCCTGATTCTATGAAACAACCCATCATCATCCTCTTTTTGCTTTGCTTCGCAACAGCCCTTTCTGCCCAGTGCATCTCTGGTGATTGCAAGAACGGCACGGGTATCTACCTTTTCCCAAGCGGTGCCAAGTACATCGGCCAGTTCAAAGACGGCGAGATTCACGGCGTAGGTACTTGCTACTACACCGATGGCAGTAGCTACCGGGGTGAGTGGGCGCACCGTTTCCAAGAGGGCAAAGGCAAGAAGAGCTTGGCGGATGGCCGCTCTTGGGAAGGCCAATGGAAAATGGGCCTCCCGATAGATGATAAAGGCCAGCCCATCGCCAACCTTTTTCCTGAAAAAGAACCCGAAGTACAAACGGGCTGCCTCGCTGGCGATTGTGAAAACGGCACGGGCACTTATGCCTATCCCGGTGGCAGCAAATATGAAGGCCAGTTCAAAGATGGAAAACCCGAAGGCAATGGCATTTTTACCTATACCAACGGCGACCGCTACGAAGGCGTCTTCAAGGCTGGCTTGAAGGACGGCAAAGGAACGTTTTTCTATGCCGACAAAACCCAAACCACGGGCGAATGGCGGGAGGGTGAGTACCTCGGCAATTCGCAAATCGAGCATGGCAAAGAAGGCTGCATCGAGGGCGACTGTGCCAATGGCCGTGGCACCTACGTTTACAAAGACGGTGTTGCCAAATACGTGGGCGAGTTCGAAAACGGTATGCCCGATGGTGAAGGTGTAATTTATTACGCCAACGGCGAACGCTACAAAGGCGATTGGGCGCTGGGTGCCTTCAATGGCAAAGGCTCCCTTTTCTTGGCCGATGGCACAGAGGTGGCTGGTTTCTGGAAGGAAGGCTCCTACATGGGCACTTCGCAGCCTGAAATCATTCAGGAAACGACCCCTTCCACCCTCACCGCAGACGATTTCATCGCCATCCGGCAGGCCACGCAGATGAAGGTCTGGGCCGTGGTGGTTGGCATCTCCGCCTATGACCACATGCCTACGCTCCGTTATACCGACGACGATGCCTACCGCATGTACGCCTTCCTGAAAAGCCCCGAAGGCGGCGCTCTGACCGACAACCAAATCCGCATTCTGATTGACGAAGATGCTACCCACGATAAAATCCTCTCCGCCATGCAGGATGTGTTCAG
Source organism: Saprospiraceae bacterium (assembly GCA_020848965.1). GTDB lineage: Bacteria > Bacteroidota > Bacteroidia > Chitinophagales > Saprospiraceae > UBA6168. The sequence goes on along the minus strand of JADLHE010000556.1, from coordinate 20,748 downwards.
CAAGGCGGGCAAGGAAGACCTCGTAATGGTTTACTTCTCCGGCCACGGCCTGCCCGGCTCGTTCCTGCCCATTGATTTTGATGGATTCAACAAGAAATTGGACCACGAAGACATCAAGAAAATGCTCGAAAGCAGTCCGGCCAAGTACAAGCTTTGCATCGCCGATGCTTGCCACTCTGGCAGCCTGCTGGCAATGGCCGAAAAGAGCGGAACCATCCGCAACGTTTTGGAAGACTATTATAAAACATTGGCGCAAGCCGAAGCAGGCACGGCGCTCATCATGTCATCGAAAGGGGAGGAGACCTCGCTGGAGAGCAGCGGCCTGCGTCAAGGCGTTTTCAGTCACTTCCTCATCCGTGGCCTAAAGGGCGAGGCCGACAAGGACGCCAATAAGGTCGTAACCGTTCAGGAATTGTTTGATTTCGTGGATGAAAACGTGCGGGCTTATACCATGAACCGCCAATCACCCGTGCTAAGGGGTGAGTTTGACCCGAAAATGACGGTGAGCGTGGTAAGGTAATTGGCAAGCTAGAACATAGAAAAACGGATGGCGTTGGTGGTGTGAACTGCCAACGCCATTTGTTTTAAAGGAAGTCGCCACCGGGGTACTTACGGCTTCCAATACGCTGGCCGCTGATTGGTGCTAAAGGGCAGCACCAAGCAATCATAGCATTCAGGATGGCGGTTAGGTGGAGGCCAGCCTGCACATAGCGCCACAACGGACGTCCTCAAATCAGTGGAATTGACAAAATACCGCCCGCTCGTAACCCCAGCAACAGAAAAATACCCAAGGATTTGGTCGTTGGCATCGTCAGGGTTGTAAAGGTTGCCTTTCACCGTGCCGGGCGGCGGGTCAAACAGGCTGCCGTCAATGTTCACAATATCATTTACTGCTTTTAGGTATTCGTATTCTGCTTCACTGATGGAATACTGCTGTAGGTGGAAGCAATACATGATATAGAAGCGATAATCGTACTGCATATTGATGTACGGCTCATTCGTCAGCTGGCCATCTTCGAGTTTATGTGTGTCGTAAACCTTGACCACATTGAAATCAATATTGTTTTTTGCGTAGCAAACTTTGCCATTAAAAATACCTGGGTAATCCTCTGCCAATTCATACTCGCCCGTTGCCCTCCAGCGCAGGTAGGGGCGCTCCGGCAAGCCTGTCAAGTCGGTGTTCAGGTTCAGCACCAGCCATTTATTGTAGATGTTTTGGCCTGTGTTCCCAATGGTCTGCACCTCGTTTACCACATAGTTTGGGGCGGACATGGGAGGGGCTTTGGTCAAAACCGTCGAGCTGCTTTGTATCCTTTTGCCGCTAGACAACACGGCCTCCAAATGGTAAGCCCGACCGACCTCGCCCTGCATCAGCTTGGTGTACTTGCCGCTCCCTTCTTCTGCAAACTCATAGCTATTGCCTGCATCGTCGAATACTTTGACGGTGGCGCCCGTCACATAAGTGTCCGTGCCAGCGCCTTTCACGCTCAAGAGGTTGCTATAAGTGAGCGTGATGGTATGCACCTGTAGGCTGTCGGTTATCAATCCGTCCACTGCCACGAGTTGTTTGCCGCCTTCAATATCAAGTTGAACCTCATCAATGCAGCCGCTGAGTAGTAGGCCGGCCAAGAAGAAAAGGACTGTTTTTGCTGCTTTCATGTACAATTTTTTCATTGAATGAATGATGATTTGGGTTAAAAAACGGTTGTCGCTCAAAACTTGAAATCATAGGTAATGGCCGGGAAAGCCGAGCCTAGCACCGCCACCCTATACGCCTGCACCCGTTGGAATGCCCGCTGCTGGAAATAAACGGAGAAGGCATTTTTTCGGAAATAAAGATTGTAAATCGATAGTGTAAGGCTATTGCGCCAGCGGCTATGCTTGCCCCAAGGGCCGATGGAATATGCGATGTCCAACCGATGATAATCCGGTATCCGATATTGATTGCGCTTGGAGTAAACGGGGATGGTCTGCACATTGCTGTTGGAATAGCTGCTGACCGGAGCCGTCGTTGGCCTGCCTGTGCTATAGGTGAAATTGATGGACAGGCTGCTTCGTGGCTTCAATTGGTAGAAATAGTTGATGTTCAGGCTGTGCGGTTTGTCGTAATTGGAGGGATACCAATTGCCCTCGCTCACGGCGGCTTGTGTGGTTGTCGCCACAACTTTGCGCAGCGAACGGGAGAAAGTGTAGTTCAGTTCAAAGCGGTGCAAGCCATACGCCTTGTTGAAATTGGCCTCCAAACCATAGGATTTGCCGCTGCCCCGTACCAGTTCCGTTTCGATATGGTCATTGAGTATGAGCTTCGCAAAGTCCTTGTATTCAACGAGGTTCTGCGTTTTTCGATAGAAAATATTGAGGTAGGACTGTATCCGGTTGTCCTTGAAATTATGGTAGTAACCGATGGACATATTGTCGGCAAACTGCGGGCGGATATGGTACGACGAAAGCTGCCAGATGTCAATGGGCGTGGCCGAGGCCGTGTTCGAAACTTGGTTCAGGAACTGGTAGGCCCGGTTGAAGCCGAGCTTGATGGAGCTTACCTCCGTAATGCTGTAGCGGATGGAAAGCCGAGGCTCAAAGCCCGAATACTTGGCCGTTTTTTCTTTGTCACCGAAAAGGATGCTGTCCCGAATGGTCGCTTCAGTTTTGGGCTTGCCCTCTTCATAGAGCAGCACCCGCTCTGGGCCGATATTGTTGAATTGGGTGAAACGGATGCCCGCCATCAACTCGAACCGCTTGCTGGGCGTCCATTGGTCTTGCAGGAAAAAACTGGTCTCGTGGCCCAGCTCGTTGGGCAGCAAATCAGATTTGATGATAGAGGTCTCGTTATTTGGCTTCAGCTTGCCCGGCGACACGGTGTAGCGGTTCTGCTCCATGCCCAGCTCTATTTGGTTCTTGTCCGAAAACTGGTGAAAGGCCCTTAAACTGCCCCGCAAAAACTTGATTTTATTGGTAAAAACAGATTGGTCGTTGCCGTTGATGTCGAACAGGTTGCTGGTGTACTGCCCCGCATTCACGGAGGCCGTGAAATTGGTTTTTTCACCAATGATTTGCCGAAGGTAGAACGAACCGCTGCTAGTGGCGTATTCGAATTTCACTTGGTCAGCGAACCGGAAATCGTCGTGCGTATTGAAGGCGGTGAAGCCGATTTTTGTTTTGTCAGAAATGCGTGCATCGGCCTTGGCCGTCAGGTCGTAGAAGAAGGCTTGGCTCTTCCGAAGGTCAACATTTCGGGTTTGTTTCAGTATCCAATCCACGTAGCTTGCCCTCGCCCCAACGATGAAGGAGGCTTTGTCCTTGACGATAGGCCCTTCCAGCACCAGTCTCGACGAGGCAATGCCCACGCCGCCTTTTGCCGAAAATTGCTCGTTATTGCCCTCCCGCAGCTTCACGTCCAGCACCGATGAAAGCCTGCCACCGTATTTGGCGGGCACGCCACCCTTGTACAAAGTAACGCCCTGCACCATATCTGGGTGGAAAAGCGAGAAAAAACCAAGGGCATGCACGGGGTTGAAAACGAGGTTGCCCTCCATCAAAATCAGGTTCTCGTCGGTGTTGCCGCCCCGCACATTGAAGCCCGAAGCGCCCTCGCCCGTGCTCGTCACGCCCGCAACGCCTTGAAGGCTGCGCAGCACGTCCATTTCACCTAGGAACTTGGCTTGCCGCTCCAGTTTTTGGATGCCCAATTGCTCCACGCTGCCCATGACGGCGCTCACGTTGGCGTCGTTGCGCTGCTCTTTCACCGTGATTTCACCAAGGGCGGTTTCGCTTGGTTTTAGGAGGAAATCGTGCGTTGCGTCTTGGAATATTTTGATTTTGACGGAGTAGTCTTCGTAGCCGAGGCTCCTGATTCTGATGGTGTAAAAGCCCGTTGAAAGCTTCAATTTATAATCGCCTTCCGAGCCGCTCACGTTATTGTTGTCAATTGGGGAAATGTGCAAAACAGCACCCGCTAAGGGTTCTTGATTGGTGGCGTCTAGTACCCGGCCAGTTAATTGAAGTTTGTCCGAAATTTTTCCGAGGTCTTCCCCAAAAACCAATAAATCTTGTTGGCAGGTGGCCGAAATGGCGAGGAATAACAGGCTGTAAAGGCAAATTTGTTTAAGCATAATTGATTTTCGTCGTCGTCAAGGGGGTAAAAGTAGTGAAGCAAATGGCTAATCCAAGATTGGCAGTGTAAAAATTACGCTAAGCGCCTATTTTAGCAAAATACTGTTCTAGGAAAATGTCAAACTCCATTTATCCATCATTTAATTCGACGCATTCGGGTCGTTTGGCAACGCTTATAGTTGAGGAAAGGGCTGCCCACTTCGTCATTTGGATGATTGATTGGCAGCCCTTTTGTGCTGAAAATCAAGGCTTTGCAAGTCGCCAAACCAGCTCGCCTTCCTCGTTTTCGCCCTGCAATTCAAAGCCACATTTCTGCAAGACCCGTTGCGAAGCAAAGCCGTCGGTCAGCGTATTGGCGATGACGGCCTTTGTGTCGGGATGCTGAAAGGCCCAGTTGCAAAGCCCAGTCGTTGCCTCGGTGGCAATGCCCCGGTTGTAATAGCGCTCGTCCACGAAATAGCCTGTTTGAAGCTCGCCATTTTCATCGGGCAAGCCGGAAATGCCTGTGCCGCCCACGATGCGTTTTTCCGAGTTTAGGATATAGGCCCAATGCGTGTACCACTCGTAGTGGTCGGGGTGCTCCGCAACTTTTGGGATGGAGTAATTCGCAAGCGATTCGGGCAGCATCGCCCAAAACACAGGTTCGACTTGCAGTGGTTCGGCAACGAGGCCAAGGCTTTGCGCCAGCGATGGAACACCTTCCAAATAAAGGTGGAGCTGTGGCAAAGAAAGTGGAAGCAGCGTCAGGCGCTGCGTATGGATGGAAATCATCTTGGAAAAATTTTGAGTTTGAAAATTGGTTGAAAATCAGGCTTTGGGCCAAGTTCAAACCCCAACGATTCCAGGCAAATGGCGGAGATTGGATGTGATTGTCAGCGGCAAAAATTTATGGGGCAAATATAATGGCCGAGTTTGTTTTTGCTTGCCTATTTTGCCCCGCAAAAAATTAAACATGATGAAAACAGCCTTATTCGCTATCACATGCCTTTTGCTTTCCATCGCTTCGCAAAAGGGCTGCGGCGACAAAGCCACCTCCAAACCCGGCCAGTGGGTATCCCTTTTCAACGGCAAAAACCTCGATGGTTGGGACGTGAAGATTGCAGGTTTCGACCTCAACGACAACTACCAGAACACCTTCCGGGTCGAGGACGGTATGATAAAAGTGGGCTACAGCGGTTACAAAAGCTTCGACCAGCACTATGGTCATTTGTTTTACAAAAAACCGTTTTCTCATTACCGCCTTCGGGTCGAGTACCGCTTCGTGGGCGAGCAGGCACCGAATGGTGAGGGTTGGGCGCTTCGCAATAGTGGGGTCATGCTCCACGGCCAATCCGCCGCCAGCATGATGAAAGACCAGGACTTCCCTATCAGCATCGAGGCGCAGTTCCTAGGTGGCAACGGCAAGGACGAGCGACATACCTCCAACCTTTGCACGCCCGGTACCCACGTCAACATCAACGGCAAACTGGAAGAGGCCCACTGCATTGACTCCCGCTCTAAGACCTACCACGGCGACCAATGGGTGACGGCGGAGTTCCTCGTGCTCGGCGATTCGCTCATCCAGCACATACTCGAAGGCGAGGTGGTGATGGAATACACCAAGCCCGTCATCGGCGGCGGTGTGGTAAACGGCTTCGACCCCAAGGTGAAAAAGGACGGGCAGCCATTGCGCAGCGGCACCATCTCCTTGCAGAGCGAAAGCCACCCGATTCATTTCAGAAAGGTGGAAATCATGGAATTGCCGAGTAAATAGTTGGCAGTTCGACAGTGGACAGTCAGTTCGAAAGTCGGATAGCCAGCCAATAGGCTGCCAGCGGTGCTAAAATGGTGAGCGATAAATCGGAAAAACCAAAACAGGCAGCCACGATGTGGAGTGCCAAAAGCACCGTCGCCAAATGGCCGAAGTAGTCGGTCTTGCGCTGCAAATCCGTGATTATCAACCCTTTTGCTACGCAAAAGACCAATAAACCATAAAAGCCATAAACTACCATTGTGGGAGGTATCGAGAAATGAAGGAAGGCAATTAGCGAGGTGCCCATTCCTGCCAAGGCGATGTACAGCCAACGGTAGCGCAAATTGAAATCCGGGGCGCAATCGAAGCCGGATGCCGGAGCCTTTGTGCCAGCTATGATGCGGCGGTTGTAGGTGATGATTTGATACAGGGCAGTTATGAGGAACCGGAAAATGCGAAGCCTAAAAAGGGGTTTCAGCATGGGTATTTCCTCACCCAAAATGAAGAAGAGGGCATCCTTGCCGTATAGCGTCTGCTTGGTTTCGGTATCGTACAATGGGATTTCGTGGCGGGCACGGTCAAGGTCTATCCTTTCCAGAAGTTCTTTGGGTGCTTGACTGAAGCCGATGCGATGCTGCGGTAAAAGCCAACCGATGTTCACAAAGCCATTGGTGTATGCTTTGCAGAGCGGGCAAACATCGTCGTAGATAATGAGCTTGTTGGATAAGGTTTTCATGACGGAAGCTTGTTGATTCAAGTGTTTCAACAAGCCAACCGAAACATGGTTTGTCAACTTTCAATAAAAATTGAAAGTTGACAAACTTTGTTGCTTTTCCCTTTCGTGTAGGTGGGTGACAAAGCAGAAAAACTAGTGCAGGTCCGTGCCTGACTGCGCACTTCCCACTGTCTAACTGCCAACCTAAGCTTACTGCCAGCTAATCTTGTCGCCAACCTTGATGCCGTGCTTCTTGGCATAGCCTCCGTTCACCTCCACAACGTATTTGGCTGGGCCATTGGATGGCAATGAATTGTCGTTCAGGGTCTTGGTGTTTTCGTGGATGGTGGTGATGAAGTTGTTCTCATCCACGAACAAGATGTCGAGCGGGATATAGGTATTGCGCATCCAGAAGCTTTGCTGCTCGTTGTTGTCCATGACGAAAAGCATTCCTTTGTCCTCGTCCATGGTCTTGCGAAACATCAGACCTTGCATCCGTTCTTGGTCAGTTTCCGCTTTTTCGATGTCAATTTTTGTGATGGCTTTGCCACCAGCGGCACTTTGGAAATAGAGTTCACCTTCCTTTGTGAAAACGGGTTCTGGCATGGCTTCAGTAGTGGCGGTTGGTGCGGTGGTTTCGGTAGCAGGCGGTGTTGTGGTAGCTACCTCGCTTGTCGGTGGCGGGTAGTTGTTGTTGCTGCTCATGAGGTTGCCAATCCAGCTAAAAATGCCGGGGGCCACCATGCTGATGCCTGCAAGTGCCATCGTGCCCACGATGATTATCTGCTTCCAGTTGGTAGCTGGTTTTTTCTTTTTCTTCTTGATAGGCGTCGTTGGAGTAGCCTGGGATGAATTTGACATGATGAATTGATTGATGAAATTGTTGGATTGCTTTTTTGGGGCGCAAAGTTCGGCAAAATACCGGCCAAACAAACGGTGTTTGACAGTTTGGATTGTTGCGAAGCAAAAAAAACTAATTTTGCCCACCCAAAAAAATAGCCTTGCCCCCCATTCATCATTCATCATTCATCATTCATCATTCATCATTATAATAGATGATTCTTTCCGACAAGAAAATACTCGAAGCCATTGAAACTGGCGACATCGTCATAGAACCTTACGACCGGGCCTGCCTCGGCACCAATTCCTACGACGTCCATCTGGGCAAGCATTTGGCCAACTACCGTGACGCCGTGCTCGATGCTCGAAAACACAACGAGATTGACCATTTTGAGATACCTGAGGAAGGCTTCGTTTTGCAGCCGGGCGTGCTCTATCTCGGCGTTACGGAAGAATATACGGAGACGCACCATGCCGTGCCGTTTTTGGAAGGGAAGAGCAGCGTAGGCCGCCTTGGAATTGACATCCACGCCACGGCAGGCAAGGGCGATGTGGGCTTCTGCAACCATTGGACGCTCGAAATCTCTTGTACCCAGCCCGTCAGGGTTTATGCCGGAATGCCCATCGGCCAGTTGATTTACTTCTTGGTGGAAGGCGATATTGAGCGTTTTTACAACAAAAAAATGGACGCCAAGTACAATGCCCGCACCGACAAGCCCGTGGAGAGCATGATGTGGCGGAATAGGTTTTAGTTGGCAGTTCGGCAGTGGGCAGTTTGCAGTCAGCTTGCAGTTGTTTAGCCAGTGACAAGCCATGAACGACAAGAGGTGGTAGCTTTTCCAAGCCTACCACCTCTTGCCGTTTTTGCAGTTCTGGCCTTTTGAACTGTCGAACAGACTGCCAACTGCCCACTGTCGAACTGCCAACTATTCTTCCTTGCCTTTCCACATCGAATACACAATACCACCGCCAAGCACAAGGACAATAAAACTCAGTGAGGCCCATTCCGGCAAATTGATGTGCAGCGGGTGCAGCACCAACATTTTCAAACCGACAAATGTGAGAATGATGACGAGGCTGTACTTCACGTACTCGAATTTGTCGAGCATGGAGGCCAGTACAAAGTAAAGGGACCGCAGGCCTAGTATGGCGAAGATATTGGAGGTGAAGACGATGAAGGGGTCTTTGGTAATAGAAAAAATGGCGGGTATGCTGTCGAAAGCAAACATGATATCCGTCGTTTCTACCACTATCAAAGCCACGAAAAGCGGCTTCATGGCGATGGTCTTGCCTTTCCATTTCACGAAGAAGTGCTCCCGACGGATACTCTTGGTCACTGGCAAGAACTTTCGCAACTGCAATACGATTGGATTGTTTTCTGGGTGGATTTCCTCATCGCCCGATTTGAGCATTTTATAGGCCGTGTAGAGCAAAATGACGCCAAACACGTACATAATCCAGTCGAATTTCTCCACCAAAATGGCACCAGCACCAATCATCAATCCCCGAAATACAACTGCTCCAATGATGCCCCAGAACAGTACCCGGTGCTGGTATTTCTGTGGTATGTGGAAATAACTGAAAATGACGGCAATGACAAAGACGTTGTCCAAGCTGAGCGAAAGCTCGACAATATAGCCGGTGAGGTAGGTCAGCGCAGCGTCCCAGCCCTTTGAGTGCAAGCCAATGGACTCGCCGATGCCGAACCAATGCCGTTCGTAGGCAAAGTAGATGAAGACGCTGAACAAGGTGGAGACTGTGCTCCAAAGCGCAGTCCAGCGCAGGGCTTCCCTGGTCGAAATCTTATGTGGGTTTCTATTGAAAACACCCAAATCCAGTGCTAAGAAGATGGAGATGAGGGCCAAAAAGCCTATCCAAACGAGCATTCAATCATTTTTTGGTGAACGGAAATACCGCAGCATGTGAAAAGCGGCGCAAGGTAAACAAAAAAAGGCAGGCTATTGACTGAGGGCAAACAAGACGGTCATCTTGTTTTTCGACAAAACCAAGAAGCAAACAGGACAAAACTTCGATTAAAACACTAACTGCGCAAAACCCCGATGCCCCAATCGTAAATTCGAAATCGAAAATCCGAGATAAAAAAAAACCCCCCTCCAAAACGTGGAGAGAGGCTATCCCAAAAACCGATTACATCTTTTGCTCTTTGGGGCGCAAAGAAGATGATGATTCCATGACCTGCCTAATTGGGACGGGAACAGGCCGACACTGCCAATTCGCTTGGCAGTAATGGATAGATTTGTTTCAAGAGTTAGTGAGCAACACCACCGATTACATCAAATGTCCTGTGGCTGAACAATGGAGGGAAACTGTGAAAAAAATGGATGAGAAGCTCGGCTACAATTGGTTGTGAGATGTCTTTTGTACAAAAATCGGTTGTCAGGATAGTTATCTTACTAAAACGGTGTTGCTTAATTGGTCAGATGTCCTTCCGGCTTCTCATCACGCTTTTGCGTTCGTAAACAGTCCTTTCATGTTCACAGGAATTTTAATGGATTACTAAAAAAATCGAGCCAAAAGTAGCGGCTCTTGGCGAATGTGCCAAGTATTTGCAAAAAAATAATTTCAAAATCGCTGGCATCAGGTATTTGAGGTTCATCGGCTTCAGGGTGCATATTTTGCAAAATGCTGTCTTGTGTTCTAGGATTTCATAAATTCCAAGAATAGGTTTTGTCAATAGCTATTATTTGTGGTAAATAATTTTGCGCATCTCCTCCTTGAAACCTGAAACCTTAGACCTGAAACCCGAACCACCTAACCCCTAAAAACGCAGAACCCCTTCCCGGATAACCGGAAAGAGGTCTTGCGTGTTCTCAAGGGATTACAAATTGCATCTTAGGAATTGCCAGTTTTGGAAAAATCCATCACTTGTTGCAGCAATACACATTTCTTTATCGGTAAAGGGATGTATTGCAAACCTTGAGCTTGCCCAAAAGGGCGTTTTGAAATCGGATTGGGAAATTTTTAGTGCAGCAGGTATTTTGCCCTGCAGTGTTCTATAGTGAATTCTTAGTGTAGCTTCTCAGCTCTGCGCTGGGTGAGGTAGGCCAAATTTTCCGGCCTCAGTATGTCAAATTTTACGAGTGTCTAAAAGGTGTGTGTCTTAAATCGGGCACAAGGTAGGAAAATTCTCATTTGTTGTATAGACCCAAGGCATTTTTTTTAATACTAATTTCAACAAATATTTATTTGTTTGATAAAAATGCGAGAGGCTAAGTTTTTGGTTAGGTGTGAAAAAGTGAGGTTAAGTTATTGAAAATCAGTTCTTTAAATACTTCGGTGCGATGCTGACGAACAAAAAAATAGAAATTCCTTGGCGAAGCTCTGGCACAGCTTTTGAACTTTTCATTTCAAAACTTGTATTTTTGTCTAGTTCAATTTTTCAAAAATGACGCAAATCCATTTCATCGCATGTTGTTGTTGTACCCACCCGGCAGGGAAGGGCAGCGGCATGTCGTGATGAATTGATACCATAATCCATCCACAGCAAAAGCGCCTTTCCGTGTATTCGGGAAGGCGCTTTTGTTTTTGGTCGAATCGAAAACCTTGTTCGCATGACCACCACATCCTTGTTGCTTCCGTCGGTTTCCGCAGCCGAAAAAACGCTGCAAGTCGGCCAACTGGTCGGCAAGACGCCACTGTACGAGATACGCAATGTTTTCCAGAAGCCCGGCGTGCGCATCTTCGCCAAGCTGGAATGGCAGCAGCTCGGCGGCAGTGTGAAGAGCCGTCCGGCCTTCAATATCATCAAGAATGCCGTTCGGGACGGGCAATTGGGACAAGGCAAACACCTGCTCGACGCCACCAGCGGCAACACGGGCATCGCTTACGCCGCCATTTGCGCAGCACTGAAAATCCCGATAACCCTTTGCCTTCCCGAAAATGCCTCGGACGAGCGCAAGCGAATCCTCAAGGCGCTCAGCGTCAACATCCACTACACTTCCCGCTTCGATGGCACCGATGGCGCACAGCTCGAAGCCAAACGCCTCTACCGGGAGCAGCCCGACCGCTATTTCTATGCCGACCAATACGCCAACGACAATAATTGGCGGGCGCACTACGAAACCACCGCCCCCGAAATCTGGCAGCAGACCTGCGGCAAAATCACGCATTTTGTGGCGGGGCTGGGCACCACGGGCACTTTCATGGGCACGGGCCGGGGCCTCAAAAAATTCAACAACGACATCGAACTCATCGGCCTGCAACCCGACAACCCCATGCACGGCCTCGAAGGTTGGAAGCATTTGGAAACGGCCATCGTCCCGAAGATTTACGATGAAAAACTGGCCGACCGCTTCCTAGAGATTGACACGCTGGATGCTTACGACATGGTGCGTTCGCTGGCGCAACAAGAGGGCCTGCTCGTCAGCCCCAGCGCCTCTGCCAACCTGCTGGGCGCCATCCAAGTTGCGGAGCAAATAGAAACTGGAACCATCGTCACCACTTTCGCCGACAATGCGGAGAAGTACTCGGAAGTGATGGAAAGGATTTTCAAATAGGAGGATGGGACACAGATTTAACTGATACAACAGAGGTAAACTGATTTTTTGAAATCTGTGAAAATCTGTTCAATCCGTTATATCAGTGTCCCATCAAGAAATTTTATGAAATGAATCATTTTATAATCAAAATCGCCGAACAAGCCGTCGAAACCATCAACGCCGATGGCGTTTCCGCCTTTCCGAATGAATGCTGCGGCTTTCTTTACGGAACGGAATCGGCGGACGGCAGCCGTGAAATCACGCTTGCCGTGCCCGTGACCAACAGTAAGGAGGGCGACCAGCGCCGCCGCTTCGAGATTTCACCGCTGGAATACATGCGGGCCGAGCGGTTTGCGCTGCAAAACGACACGGCTTTATTAGGCGTCTATCACTCACACCCCAACCACCTGGCCATTGCCTCCGAGCATGATTTGGCGGTGGCTATGCCCTATTTCTCCTACGTCATCGTTTCCGTGATGAACGGTGAAATCGCCGACCACAAAAGCTGGCGGCTCAAGGACGAGGAGCGGGTGTTCGTGGAGGAGCAGGTTCAACTAACGGTCGCTGAACCCCTTATGAACTAAGGGCTTTGTCATTGCCGAAGGCAAACTGCGACGTCTCGTATTGCGTTGCGGATTGCCTTCGGCAATGACAAACGTGACGACAGCAATCCAGCAATTTCAACAATCAAACAATCATAAAAAAATGGCAAAAATTATCATCCCGACGCCTTTGCGTAAATTTACCGACAACCTCAGCAGCTTCGAAACCACGGGCACCACCGTGCAAGAGGCCATCCAGCAACTGACCCAGACCCACACGGGCCTGGAGCGCCACTTGTTCGACGACCACAAAAACCTGCGTTCCTTCATCAAGGTCTATGTTGGCGAAGACGACATCAATTCATTGGAAAAAGGAGCGACGGTCGTTGCACCAAATACCGTGATTAGTATTGTGCCAGCAATAGCTGGTGGCATTAATTGAATTTGAAACATAGGATTTGAGATAACGGGAGGGCCAATATTCAATCCTTCAATCCTTCAATCCTTCAATCCTTTCAAACATGAATACCAACCTATCTCCCGCCGAAATGGCCCGGTACGCCCGGCACATCGCCATCCCGGAATTCGGCTTGCAGGGACAAGAAAAACTAAAGGCGGGCCGAGTGCTCGTCATCGGTAGCGGGGGCCTTGGTAGCCCGGTGCTGCTTTACCTCGCCGCAGCTGGGGTCGGCCATATCGGCATCGTGGACTTCGATACCGTGGACGACAGCAACCTCCAACGCCAAGTGCTTTTCACCACCGACGACATCGGAAAGTCAAAAGCGGAAACCGCCAAGGAACGGCTTTTGGCGCTCAACCCGCACCTCGACATCGTGGTGTACAAGACCCGTTTCACTCGGGAGAATGCGCTCGAACTCGTCAAGGACTACGACGTGGTGGCCGATGGCACCGACAATTTCCCCACCCGCTACCTCGTCAACGATGCCTGTGTGCTGGCCGGAAAGGTGAACGTCTATGCTTCCATTTTCCAGTTCGAAGGGCAGGTCTCTGTTTTCAATTACCCGATTTCTGAAAATGAGCGTGGCCCGAACTACCGGGACATGTTCCCAGAGCCACCGCCTCCGGGCCTCGTACCGAATTGCGCCGAAGGCGGCGTGCTTGGCGTATTGCCCGGCATCATCGGCTCCATGCAGGCCAGCGAGGTCATCAAGGTGCTGACGGGCGTGGGCGAACCCCTCGCCGGGCGGCTCTTCCTCTTCGATGCGGCGAGCTTCACCACACGTATATTAAAGGTGCAAAAAAGCCCAGACACCAAAATCGAGGGCCTCATCAATTACGAACAGTTCTGCGGCATCGTTTCGCCCGATGAACTGCGGCCCGTGAAGGAAATCACTGTCCAAGACCTCTACGATTGGCAAGTGCAAGGCGCTGATTTTCAATTGATTGACGTGCGGGAACCCCACGAATATGCCACTGCCAACCTCGATGGGGAACTCATTCCGCTCGGCTCGGTCAGTGGGGCAGCCCACCGCCTTGCGAAGGATAAAAAAGTGGTCGTCCACTGCCGCAGTGGGGCACGCAGTGCCAAGGCCATTCGAGAGCTGGAAGACCAGTTCGGGTTTGAAAACCTCTACAACCTGAAAGGCGGGATTCTGGCTTGGGCGAAGGAAATTGATTCGAGCGTCCCGGCAGTTTAGGGGTTGCAGCTTTCTGTGGTCGGCCACAAATACAGGCGAGTCGGTGCTTAGCTTCATGATTTTCAATTGCGACAATTATGGTGCAGGCGCTGGCTCGCCCGTTCCTATTTTATGGAAAGGCAAATCATCTTTAAATAATAATTCTGCCAGCAAACTGGCCTTTTCTCTGACATATCCCCTGCAGCCACTATTTTTGGCGCTTCACTTTTTCAATATGCTGCTTCGCAATGACCAAGAACGACATCCTTGAACTTTTGGTGAACGACCAAGTTGGAAATGCCATCAAAGCCCTTCGTGCCGCCAAGCCGGATGATGATATTGTATTAAACCTTGCTGGGCAATGGAATAGCTTGCAAAGGAGTATTACGGCTGGCCGTATTTCCCATGAAAATGCTGTGCTGTCCACCAACCAAATCAGGGGTGGCTTGATGGACATAACCAAGGAACTTCCAAGCGACCTGCGTGTGGAGGTGGCATTGGACCCGCCAACCGAACCCTTGAACACAAAAAAAGAAGGGGATTCCGCTTCCAATAAATTACCGAAAGTATTCCTCTCGTATAGCCAGAAGGACATGCCGCAGGCCAAAAAAGTCAGGGAGTTTTTGGGCAAAAACGGCATTCAAGTGACCATTGACTCGGAGGCGATGGAATTGGGAGAGGATATCGAATCCTTTATTTACAAGTCAATCAAAGAAACTGACATCACTTTGTCCTTGGTTTCAAAGAACAGCCTGCTTTCCGCTTGGGTGGGCATGGAGTCCATGAACATGCTGACCGCTGAGAAAATAACGGATAAAAAGTACCTGGCAGTGGTGGCGGACAAATCGTTTTTCGAACCAAAGTTCGTGCGGGAAGCGATAGGTGAGATTGACGGCAAAATCAAGGAACTGGACGAAGAGATTTCTTTTCGCCGAAAGGAAAACATTGGCATCGAGGATATTCAAGGCGACCTCACCCGGCTCAGCAAGCTCCGGCAAGGGCTAACGACCATCATTGCCAACCTCAAGACCAGGCTTCATGCAAACATCGAAGGCGAAAACTTCGACGAGGGCATGGCGAAGGTGCTGAAAGCCATAAAAGGTTGAGAGGCCATTATTTTCAAACTAAAAATTCATAACTGATTGATATGCAACAAGATTACCTTCTCCCATTGGCGGATGCCGAACGATTGATAGCGGGTTTCAATGCTTGTACCCTGCCAAAAGAGGAATGGACCCACGAGGCACACCTCATCGGCGGGCTTTGGATGCTGTCGCAATTCGGTGACAAGGCGCTGGACGAGATGCGCACCCGCATCAAGCGATTCAATGAGTCGGTTGGTGGTGTGAACGACGACCAAAACGGCTACCACGAGACGTTGACCGTGTTCTGGCTCTGGGCCTTGCGGGAGATGTTTGCCGATGACGATGGCAAGCTCTACTGGAACCAAGATGCTGTTGATGATATCATCTTCGATGAAACCCTGGCCGACCGCAACCTTTGGGCGGAATTTTATTCAAAAGAAAGGATGATGTCCGTGGAGGCTAGGCGGCAGTACGTGGCGCCTGATTTGAAGCCGATGGATTAGATTTGTAAACAAACACAAAGCCTTCTTGAGCATGAAATCTCTAATTGCATTGCTGTTTTTATTCCCGCTTTTACTTGCGGCACAGCCAGATACATCAGGCCAGCATCGGCTCATAAAAGGCTTGCTGGACTATCGTCATGAACTCATTGCCCGGAATCCGGAAGGTTTCAAAAAGCTCTACTGTTTGGACACGCTATGGAAAGTAGAGAACAAGGAAGCTATAAATGATATGCTTTCAGGTGTAACGTATTTGAATAAATTCTACGGTGCAACTGCCGAACAGATAATCCTTGCTTCAAAGATGTTGGGTCTTGACACTTTCGAGTTTCGACGACTGGTGACGGTCGAAATCTTGCAAGCCATTATTGAGAACGACGATATGGCCTTATTGATGGGTGAGCAATTGCTGAAGCCTAAACCCCCTTTTTTGATTAATGCTGATAACTCCTTTTTTGAAGAAGTCGCTTTTTATAAAATTCAAGATGGGATGACGATTGGCGAAATTGGGGCGGGGACAGGTATGTTCGGATTATTGCTGGGCTTGGCCTATGACAGCCTTACGATTTACATGAATGACACTGCCGAAAGGTCTATGGCTTTTGCATATGACAGAGTTGAGCGATGCAGGAGCATAAAATCGGGTAATAGATATTTTGTTGCGGAAGGGAAGAGGAAAAGCACTATGTTGGAAAAATATTCAATGGATAAAATCGTCATCAGGAACGCATTCCACCATTTTTCCAATAAGCAAAAAATGTTGGCATCCATCAAAAAGTCGATGAAGGCTGAAAGTGAGTTGCTTCTCTTTGAGCCAGATAGGGTTGAAGGAAAGCAAGGAGTTTGCCCCCAAGCCATGAAATTTGATAAAATGAAGCAAACACTGATGGAAAACGGTTTTAAGGTCATTGAAGAAAAACGAATCGAAAAATGGGATTGGGTATTAATTCGTTGCAAACTCGCTGATTCAAACTAAGTGCGTTGAGAAGAGTGTCGTACCTTTGCGCCGCAAAAAACGACTTGAGTATGAACATAACCTATTTCGGCCACTCCAGCTTTCAGCTTGAGTTTGGTGGCAAAACCTTGGTCTTCGACCCCTTTATTTCGCCGAACCCGGCGGCAGCCCAAATCAACGTGGATGAAATCAAGGCGGACTACGTGCTACTTTCTCACGGCCACGGCGACCACGTGGCGGATGCCGAACGCATTGCGAAGCAAAACGGCGCTACCCTCATTTCCAATTATGAAATAGCCAGCTACTACGCCGCAAAGGGCATCAACGTCCATTATATGAACCACGGCGGCAAGTTTCATTTTGATTTTGGTTGGGTGAAATACGTGTATGCGGCCCACTCCAGCGTGCTGCCCGATGGCACCTATGCTGGTAATCCCGGCGGCTTTGTCATCTGGAACGACAAGGACGGCTGCTTCTATTTCGCAGGCGATTCGGCCCTGACGATGGACATGAAGCTCATCCCGATGACCTGCCCAAAACTCGATTTTGCCATCCTGCCCGTTGGCGACAACTTCACGATGGGCTACGACGATGCGGCCATTGCAGCGGAGTTCATTCAATGCGATACCATCATCGGCTGCCACTTCGATACCTTTCCGCCCGTGACGATTGACCACGAGGCTGCGAAAAAGGCTTTTGAAGCCAAAGGGAAAAGGCTACTTTTGCCGACCCTAAACCAACAGGTAGAGATGTGAGAGCGTGAGAGGGTAAGAGAGTGAGAGCGTGAGAGATGTGAGAGCGTGAGAGTTGCGAGACTTCACACCTCCAATACCTCTCACTCTCTCACTCTCTCACTCTCTCACATCTCTCACATCTCTCACATCTCTTATTCCATGGGAAAAATCATTGCAATAGCAAACCAAAAAGGCGGTGTCGGCAAAACGACGGCGGCTATCAACTTGGCAGCTTGTTTGGCCATTTTGGAGAAAAAAGTGCTGCTCGTGGACGCCGACCCACAGGCCAACTCCTCTTCGGGGGTCGGTATTTTTCAGGATGCCATCGAGAACAGCCTGTACGACTGCCTCGTGAACGAGATTGACCCAGCAGAGGCCATCTATGAAACGGAAACGCCGAACCTGCACCTCCTTCCGTCGCATATTGACTTGGTGGGCGCTGAGTTGGAACTTGTGACCCGGCCAAAACGGGAATACGTGATGGAAGGCATTTTGAACAAGGTTCGCAAGGATTACGACTATATCCTCATAGACTGCCTTCCTTCGCTGGGCATCATTACCCTGAACGCTTTATCGGCTGCCGATTCGGTCATCGTGCCCGTGCAGTGCGAGTATTTTTCCTTGGAGGGGTTGGGCAAATTGCAGCAGACCATCAATTCTGTCAAGCAAAATTTCAACCCAAAACTGGAAATTGAGGGCATCCTGCTGTCCATGTACGATAGCCGCCTCCGGCTGGCCAATGTGGTGGTGAACGAGGTGCGCAGTTTTTACAAGGAAAAAGTGTTTGATACCATCATCCACCGCAACGCCAAAATCAGCGAGGCACCGAACGTACACCAGCCCGTCATCATGTACGATGCTGGCAGCCGTGGCACGACCAACTTCCTAAATTTGGCGAAGGAGTTTTTGAAAAGGAATAACGATGGTATTAAGTAGTTGGCTGTTAACGCCTACTTTGCGCAAAGGCCCCAAAACAATTTAACAATCCCAACAATTCAACAATCAAATTAAATGGCAAAACAAGTAGCAAAAAAAGCAGCCCTCGGCCTCGGTGTTCGGGCATTGCTGACGAATATAGAAGCACAATCGCACGAGAAGCACGTGGAAGTGGTGCGGGAACTGACGCATACCGTGGCGATGATACCGTTGGCTGAAATCGAGGTGAACCCCTATCAGCCACGCAAGGACTTCGACCCGGATGCATTGGCGGAACTCTCCGAATCGTTGAAGGTACACGGACTGATACAGCCCATCACCGTTCGCCGTTTGGCCGATAAGCAGTACCAACTCATCTCTGGTGAGCGACGGATGCGGGCCTCGAAACTGGCCGGTTTTACCGAAGTGCCAGCCTATATCCGCTTGGCCAACGACCAAGAGATGATTGAAATGGCGCTCGTTGAAAACATTCAACGGGAAGACCTGAACGCCATCGAAGTGGCCATCACCTACCAACGCTTGATGGATGAGTGCAGCCTTACCCACGAGAACCTGGGCGACCGGGTGGGCAAAAAGCGCAGCACCGTGACGAACTTTCTCCGACTGCTCAAGCTTCCGCCCGATATCCAGAAGGGCCTCAAGGAGGACAGCATCAGCATGGGCCACGCTCGTGCATTGCTCGGCATCTCCGACTTTGCGATGCAACACTCCATTTTTAAAAGCATCATCGCCGACAACCTCTCGGTAAGGGAGGCCGAAGACCTTATCCGCCATTACAACGAAGATAAAAAGCCCAAGCCCGCCAAGCCCAAGCTCGGTGGCGATTACCAAACCGTACAGGATTCCCTCCGCTCCCGCCTTGGTGCCAAAGTGGCGCTGAAGGTGAAGGCGAATGGGGCGGGCCAAATCGTGGTTCCTTTCACTTCCACCAAAGATTTGAACAGGATACTGGATTTGATGGAGAAAAACTAGGGATGAGGGATGAGGAATCAGGAATGTTAGACGAGACCCCCTTCATCCCTGATTCCTCATCCCTCATTCCTTATGTTAAGACTTGGTAAATTCAAGGCAACTGGTATTTAGTCTGGCGTTCTGATTTTTCGATGCAAAGCAGGTATCTTCTTTACATAGTAGTATTGGCCGTCAGCTTGGTGGACTGCCTTGCCCAAGTGCCAGATTCTGTTCAGCGGAATTTGCAACTGCCTGTTATTCAACAAGATACATTGCCGAAGGATAGCCTTTCAGAACCAGCTCCACTGCACCCGAACGACCCACTCGCCATTTCGGATACTACAAAAATTGACTCGGTAAAAGCGAAGAAGCCGGGCTTTGTCCGCCGTTTTTTCAAATCGGACTACCCAAACCCCAAAAAGGCGCTGTACGCCTCATTGGTTTTTCCTGCCGGGGGGCAAATCTATAACCGTCGTTGGTGGAAGGCGCCTATTGTTTGGGGCGGCTACGCTGCGCTGATTTATGCCGTGGATTGGAACACCAGCCTTTACAAACGATTCAAAACAGCCTACAAGCAAGCCGTCAATGGTGAGCCACACGAATTTATTCCGAATGGCTTTGACGCAGCTGACCTCAAACGCCGTCGTGGCCAATTGGACAAGCGACGGCAATCGGCCTATGTGGGTATCCTCGTACTTCATATCATCCAAACCGCAGAGGCGTTTGTTGACTGCCATTTGAAGACTTTTGACGTTAGCGACGACCTCAGCTTTAAGTTTAAACCGAGTTTGGAACAGACTTTTGCTTCGCAATACCCCGCATTGGGGCTGGGTGTGGCGTTCAGTTTTGGACGGGCCAAATAGTGCGGATTTCAATTGCATCAATCAATGGAGAACAAAAATCCTATCCTCGACGAAATGTACCTTCAGCAGCCTCAGCAGATGCACCACCTTGCCAGGCATGAAAAGCGTTTTCTGAATAATTTGATAGATAGTTTGGTAATGTCTGGGATGACGAGATTGATAGAGTTTGTTTTGATGAAGTTTTATGCTTGGGAACCCTCGGAAGAACTTACGCCCGAAAACATACTTACCAGTTTGCTGATGGGGCTGAGCTTGACGATTGCCTATTACTGCACGATGGAGGGTTTTTGCAATGGAAGGACCATTGGGAAGTTTCTTACCAAGACCAAAGTGGTGGATATTAATGGCCAAGCTCCTGATTTTTCCTCGGTTCTGATACGAAGCCTCTCAAGGCTCGTGCCTTTCGAGGCCCTGTCTTTTTTGGGAAAAGACCCCATCGGCTGGCACGACAAATGGTCGAAGACTAGGGTGGTGGAGGACAAAACAACCTTCGACGCCTAAGTTGCCGGGCTGATTTTGAAGCCTTTTTGCTTCAATCCCCGCAAAACCCCTTTCCCCCCGCCCCAGTGCGCCGCCCCGATGGCGACGAAGGTCGGTTGCTGTCGTATCAATGCAGCAATCCGTTCGGCCATGACCTGATTGCGGC
>JADLHE010000555.1 GCA_020848965.1 Saprospiraceae bacterium | reverse complement strand
GAAGCGAGTGCCCTACGGTAGAGGAAAGCACAGGGCTTTTTGTGCGAGACCTCTACGACCATGTGCTGCGCATCGCCGACCTCGTGGAAACCTATCGGGACATGCTCAACGGCATCCAAGAGCTTTACCTCAGCGAGCTTAGCCTCCGAACGAACAACGTGATGCAGATTTTGACCATCACTACCACCATCTTTGTGCCGCTCACATTTTTGGTGGGTGTCTATGGCATGAACTTCGACAATATGCCGGAACTGCACTGGCACTATGGGTACTTCTACCTTTGGGGTTTCATGATTGCCATCAGCGTTGCGCTGATTTTTTATTTTAAAAACAAGAAATGGCTATAGTAAATAGTGAATACGAAAATTGAAATATTCAATACCAGCAAGGCTGTTAAGTATTTGCTTTTTCTGCTGAAGTTATTGCTTCTCAGCGCATTGGTATATGCCAAGGTAAGGGCCGATCTTTGGGAACACGATTTTTGGATAACCTTCCAGAGTTTATTTTCACTGAGAAACGCTCCTGAGCCTGCTGATAAGTTTCTGTACTTTCTCAATATCATTTTTAGTTTTTGCATCCTCATACTGGGCCTGCACCTGCTTGCGCTAGTTGGCACTTCTATTTACCGTAGGCGCAACAATATCCCAAAAGACAAGCCCAACAACGTCGTTTTGGGCATCCAGAACCTGTACATTCTGCTTTCCACCGCTGTTTTCACCATTTCCATCCTCAGTTTTTTCGGCATAGACGTCAAAAGCCTTTTCACTGGCCTGACCATCGTGGCTGCCGCCATTGCCATCATCACCAAGGACTATATCGCCAATATCCTCAGCGGCATCGCCATCAGTTTTTCCGACGAACTTTCCATTGATGACTATGTGAAAATCGGCTTGCACAAGGGGAAAGTAACCGATATTTCCATTTACCGGATCTCGCTTTTGACGGACGATGATGAAATCGTTTTCATCCCAAACAACACCGTTTACATCAGTGAAATCATCAATTTTACCAAAAAAGGCATCCGCCGGGTGAACATTGAGTTCGAACTGGCACTTTCTTCCCTCACCGAGAAAATAGAAGACCTCGAAGTTGACCTCATTGATTGCCTGAAGGATTACCACGATAGCATAGAGCCTGCCTCCTTCAAACTAAAAATCGTGGACATCCTAAAGGACAGCCTCAAGTTGAAATTCCAATACACCCTCAAGCATATCAACCGGGAACTGGAGCGGGAAATCCGCCGAAAAACCGTGCGGCGGGTGGTGAACCATATTGGTAAGAAGTAGGCAGAAGGGTAGGGTTTGAGTTGTTTGATGAGTTCGAGTTGTTTGATGAGTTTGAGTTGTGTGGCACACCCTTCAAACACCTCAAACAACTCAAACCCCTCAAACTCTAATCAAACAAACCTATTTACACTCACGATAGAACTTCTCCAATTTCCGATGAAATTCAACGAGTGTTTCCTCCTGCACATAGCCGGTGGTGCTGATATTGCTGCTGAGCAACAATATCTTGGAAAGGTGCTCTTCCGGGATATTGGAGCGAATAGATAGGCTTCTGATAAACTGCTGGTTCAAGTCCTTGGTGGGCAGGTGGTAGCGTTCCCGCACGAAAATAAGGAAGAGCCGCATCTTCTTGTCGGCCAGTTGCCGATGGTTGTTGTTGATAAAAAACAGGCGGCCAATGGTGCCGATAAACTCCAAAGAAGTGTTCCTGTTCTTCTCCAAAACGGGTATGACCCGCTGCCGCCGCTTTGCACGGAACACCAAGTAGAGCAGCGCCATCCCCAGCATGATATACCAAGCCCATGCAAGCGAGGGCTGCGATAGCACGTAGCGCAAGGGGGTTTCCCATTCTTTTTGGGCGAGGTTGTTTCCATTGCCAAAAGGGTCGAACATCCGTTCATCCCAATAGACAGTGCCCGGTTTCAGGTGCGAAAACACTTTTGAGGCATATTCCAGTCCCCGGTTCTCCAGCAGGTGCAAATTGGTGAAAGCCAAGGGTGTAGTATGCAAATAGAACTCGCCCGCCCCGTAGTTGGCCCGCACGAAATAGGGCTGTTCGTCGTTGAGAAGTCCGAGCGGGGTAAAAACTGTTTGGGAATCGCATAAATAATCTGAGGGGAAGTAAGTCCAGTGGTATTCAACGGGTTCTCGCAGGAAAAGGAATTTAAGTTCATAGCCCGCCGAATCGTAAAGGCTTGGGTGCTCAAAATTCAGTTTAGCCACCGTATCGGCTTGGCTGGAGCGGTTCTGGACGAAGGTTGACTCCTCATCGTAATACACCTCCCCGCATTCAAAGCCGCTGATGGAGTCCATCAAACCATGAGGCAGGTGTTGCGTAGCGATGAAGGCGCTATTGCCTGCGGCAACAAAATCAAGCAGCTCGATGGTTGCCATGGAGTCCAACCAAAAATGATTGCCGATATAAACGAAATTGCCGGAATCAAGCGTAGTGCCAAGGCTATCCGTCACCACCCGAAAGCTGTCGCTGGGGAAGTAGTCTTCCAATAAATTGCGCACCAAATAAGTGCCATAAGGGTCTTTGCTATTGGATATATAATGTTCCTTCCAACTGTAATGCGGCTTGCCGTCGCTGCTGAAATAATACAGCAGTATCAGCAGCAGCAAGGCCGCAGCACCAATCATTATGGAAGTTTGTTTATTCGACACAGTTTATCAATCAATTTGCTGCCAAGTGCAGCATGAATGACTAAAAATTAAGCGCTGACAGTCGCCACCGCCGCCTTCAATTTGGTTTCCAATTGCTCGAAGTCGGATGGCGTCAGCTCCACTTTGCCATACCAAACTCGTTCGAAGGCAAGCGTCACTTCCTGAACCGTGCTGAACAGCGGCGAGCCGGCCAATTCCCGCAAATAAGCACCATTGGTCTTGTCCCGCTTCCAGCGAATATGGTTCCGCACCGAAAGTTCCTTTAGCATGGCCAAGTAGTAAAGCCGCACGGCCAATGGGTAGTTGCCAGCGGCAATGGCCCGGCGTATGGGGTCGTCCAGTTCGGCCTCGTGCAGGTTTTCCTCTATTTTTTCCAGTTCCGCCTCGCTGACGGCAGGTTTTAGCTTGGAGTTCTTTGGGCCGAACATATCTTGGCCAACGCCAAGTTTCACTATCAAAAACACCAAGAATGCGATGGCCAAAACAATGGCCAATACCTTTGCCGCTGGCCCAAAGCCATCTAATCCCTTACGTTCTGGCGCTTTCTTCTCCTGTTTTTTTCCTTCTTTTTTCTTCTTTTTGGGGCCTGAGTAGTCAATGCCTTTTTTCAGCGACTCCCATTTCTTGGTGTCGAAATCATGGCGTTGGATATTTTCTTCTTCATAGCTGGTGCTTGGCAGCGGAGGAGGGGGCACAGGTTCGGCTTCTTGCGCAATGGCGGTTGAGAGCGCTAACAGGCTAAAAATTATGTGAAATAAAAAACGGGGCATCATGAATTATTGCCAAGGCAGCACAACTGTGTACTGCAAATTAAGTTAGTTTCCATTCGCTTGCTCCATCCCCTGATGGAGCGCAAGGTTGAAGCAGAAGTGCTGCTTCAACCTTGCTGCAAATCACTTTTACAGGTTGCGAACCTTAATATTCCTGAACCGCAGCTCATGGCCGTGGTCTTGTAGGCCAATATAGCCCTGCTTGTTCATGGCATACTGTGGGTAGCCCTTAAACTTGGACTTGGCCAGCTGCTCCTTCCATTTTGGCGAGCCGACCTCGTATTCGAGGCATTTTTGGCCATTCAGCCAATGCTCTACTTTGCCGTTGTTCTGCACGATGCGGGCTGTGTTCCACTCACCGACGGGTTTCATGTATAGGCCACTGCTAGCCTCCATATCATAGTTGTCGCCAGTGCGGTGGGTGTCCATATTGAAACTAGGGTCGCTTTTGGCCCAGCCATCATTGTCAATCAGTTGATACTCAGGCGCATTGTGCCAGATAGCGCTGTCTTTTTCTTCCACGACGAAGTATAGAACGCCGCTATTGGCCATTTCGGAGAGTTTGAAATCAAGAGACAACTCAAAATTTCCGAACTTTTCCATCGTGATGAGGTCGCCACCGAAATCTTCTGGCCTAGGGTCGGGCGTCGCCGCAATCACCAGTTCGCCATTTTGTACCGACCAACCATTTTTGGGCAGGTCTGGGCGGTTGTAGCCACGCCATCCATTGAGGGTCATGCCATCGAAAAGCAAACGCCAGCCAGCAGCGCTTTCTTCGGTCGATAAGGCGTTTTCAGGTGCAACGGGAGGTGCCTCTGTGACGGTTTCGGTGGGCGCACTGTTCTGGCAAGATGCCAGTACGAATGCAGTGATAAGGAAGGTAAATAGTTGAATTTTCATGCTGTCCAGTTTTACTTTTTGTGAAACTTGGGCAAGATAGAGAAAATCCATGCTGTGTTCAAAAACAGTTGAAATACTTTTTCTTAAAGTATTGAAAATCAATTTTTTGCAACGCAAAAAGGGCCTCCACCTTTTTCAGATGGAGGCCCTTCCTTATTTTTTAACCAATCGAAACCTTCGCAATACCTTTCTATCGCCCTTCACGATGGCCAAGTATTTACCCGGTGGCAAATGGGTCATTTTCAGCGCCTTTAAATACTCCTTGGGCGATTGGTTGTTGAGTTCCAGCCGGGTCACCTCTTGCAGTTTCGGGTTGATGATGCGGATAACCACATTGCTTGGTTCCTCCAAGTTGTATTTGATTTGCGCCTCGCCAGTATTGGCATCCGCCACGATAAGGGGGCAAGCATCCCAATTCCCGGTTTCATCATCAGCACCAATGGCCGAAGTAGGTTGTTTGGGTGATACGCTTTGCTCGCCGCCACGAGCAGCAATCATGCCCTCGTCAAAGGCGGGAATGGCAAGCGCCTTTGCAGCAATGGAAATGACATCGCCCGTGGGCGGACTCCAAATGCGCAGGCCAACTGGAGCCTTGAAAATGTTTTTCGGGTCAATATTGGCCACCCGGCCAGCGCCATCGGTCTGAATGGTGCGCACTTCTATTTTTTCTTTGTCAATGAAAATCCAGTTGAACTGGTTGAAGCTGCCACTGGCACGGGTCCAAGTTTTATCATCGTCGTTGCTGCGCAATGGGGCACCCCAGCAGCCTTCGCCAATATAAACTGTCCCGTTCACGTCATCCCGAATGAAGCCCTCGTCGCTGCCGGGGCCGTTGTCTGCACGAATGGGGTAGGTGCTCTTCACCACGTGGGCATCGCACTCCACCATCAGTTCGACATTGTACTTCAAAAACAGTGGGGCCCAGTTTGTCACTTGGTCATTTTTCTCCGGCTTGCGTTGCGTATGCGGCCGCATGGGGTGGTGGTACTGCCCGATTCGCCAATGGCATTTGGAGCCTTGGTTGCGCAGGTCGCTTTCGAGCCAGTCACGTTGGTCGCCGCCCACCGGTATTAACGTATTCAAGGTGTAGATGCGCAAAAGGTCGCCGCCCAACGATGTGGCATAGTAGCCGCCTATCGCCTCCATGTCAAAAATGTCAATCAAGCTTTTGTTGCTGTATTCATGGTTGCCACGGGTTACGATGATGGGCGTCACCCGGCCATCTTCGGCAATGCTAAGTTGCCAGTCATCGAGCCAGTCTTTCCATTCGTTGGGATAGTCGTTTTCGGTGAAATCGCCACCGAACATGACGCAGTGTGCGCGCAGTTTGGCCACGAGGATATTGGCATCTTGGCGGGCATCCCGGTGGTTGCGGGAGTCGCCTCCGGCGATGATGGACAAGCGGCGGTCGGGGTTATTGGGGGCCGTGGTGAAAAAATAACGTTGGCTGGTGCCTTCACTGTCTTTTATCAAAAAATAATAAGAGGTATTGGGCTGCAGGTTTTCCAGGCGCACGAAATGGTTGTTCATTTCTTCGGCGAGTTGGATGCGGTCGGGGCGTTTGGAGAGGCCATAAGCTTCGGCGGTGCGGCCGTGGTCGTTCACATCGAAAAGCAGCACGGGGTCAGAGCCAGAGACTTGGTTCCAACCAATCGTAGCAGAGGCAGAGGCATTCCCCTGCCAAACGACCCGGATTTTGTCAGCCCGCCCAAAAGCCGTGAAAGCCAAAAGACTGAATGACAATATTTTAAATATGATGAAATTTTTACGCAGCATTCAATTTCTTTTTTGATGCGAGATAGGGGTCTTTCTGCTTTCTAATGGAGACGGCCAATGAAACGGTTTGCCACAGCATAAATTGTTAAATAACTGTTCAAAAACTAAAGTCTGCCGATTGATTGTGCCATCCAATTGGACATTTTCCAAAGGCTTTTATCGTAACTTCGCCCCGCTTATACACGAAGATAAGCCTTTTTTCAAAACCTGTTTACGGGCAAATGGTTGACCAAGGTTCACGCTGCGGCTTCCATCAACCGTCAACCCTGTCTGCCGACAGGCAGGCGTCTATCGTCCACCGTATTTTTATGACAAAAGATACCGCCGTCTTCAACTTGATAGACCAAGAGCTGGAGCGCCAGCGCCACGGCATCGAACTCATCGCCTCCGAGAACTTCACCAGTGCCGAGGTCATCCGGGCCATGGGAAGCTGCCTGACCAATAAATATGCCGAAGGCTACCCCGGCAAACGCTACTACGGTGGCTGTGAGGTGGTGGACCAAGTAGAGGAACTGGCCATTGAGCGCCTGAAAGAACTCTTCGGGGCGGAATACGCCAATGTGCAGCCCCATG
The DNA here is from genome assembly GCA_020848965.1 of Saprospiraceae bacterium. GTDB lineage: Bacteria > Bacteroidota > Bacteroidia > Chitinophagales > Saprospiraceae > UBA6168. Next base: position 19,097 of record JADLHE010000555.1, on the reverse strand, counting down.
CTGGCGCACAGGCCAATGCAGCGGTTTTCCTTGCAGTATTGAACCCCGGCGACAAGGTGCTTGGCCTCAACCTCGCCCACGGCGGCCACCTCTCGCATGGCTCCCCCGTGAACTATTCCGGCAAGGTGTATAACCCTGTTTTCTATGGCGTTGAAGAGGCAACGGGCCTCGTGGACATGGACAAAGTGGAGGCACAGGCCATTGCGGAGCAACCAAAGCTCATCGTCTGCGGCGCTTCTGCCTATAGCCGTGACTGGGACTACAAGCGCTTCCGGGAAATCGCTGACAAGGTGGGTGCCCTACTCCTCGCCGACATCGCACACCCCGCTGGCCTCATTGCCGCTGGCCTGCTCAACGACCCGATGGAATATTGCCACATCGTCACCTCTACTACGCATAAGACGCTGCGTGGCCCACGTGGCGGCATTATCATGCTCGGCAAAAACTTCGACAACCCGTGGGGCCGCACCCAAAAGAACGGTACGATGATAAAAATGGGCACCATATTAAATAGTGGCGTGTTCCCCGGCATGCAAGGCGGCCCGTTGGAGCACGTCATCGCTGCCAAGGCTGTCGCTTTCGGCGAGGCACTGCAACCTGCCTTCAAAGCCTACGGCGCTCAAGTAAAAAGCAATGCCCAAGCGATGGCAGCCGCTTTCGTTGAAAAAGGCTATAAAATCATTTCCGGCGGAACGGATAACCACCTGATGTTGATAGACCTACGGTCAAAAGGCGTGACGGGCAAACAGGCCGAGGAGGCACTCGTGCGGGCCGACATCACGGTGAACAAGAACATGGTGCCTTTCGATACGGCTTCGCCGATGGTCACTTCCGGTATCCGCATCGGCACAGCGGCCATGACCACCCGTGGCTTCGTGGAGGCCGATTTCCGCCGCACCGTGGAGTGGATTGACGCCTTGGTGATGGACGTGGAGAACGAGGAGCTGATTCAGGAGACGAGGAAGGAGGTGAATCGGTTTATGGCGGGGTTTCCGTTGTATGAGGGGGCTGCGGTTGGGGTTTGAAACTCAATTTCAATCGAAAATGCATTATGATTCCTTCTTTTTTAGAACCATTTCGAGCAGAAATTGAAAAGTACAAACTTGAAACCATCAAGATTGAGGCGACTCCTTTGGGTGAAGGAGAGGTCTTGCCCATCAAGCAAAGCAAGTTTCTTGGAAAGCCATATCTGCCATTTTATAAGGAATACCCTAAAGACAGGAATGGCGCCCCAATGATTCTTTTGGCTCAAATCAATTTTGAGGAGTTTCCAACATTAACGGATTATCCGACGAGCGGCATTTTACAGCTTTTCATTTCTTCCTCGGATTGGTACAACATGGAGGATTTTTGTATTCTTTTCTATGAAAGCCCAGAATCGGAATTTCAAACTGAATTTGATTTTCTTACAGATGCACTTTATGAAGATAGCCCTGTTTACGTTGAGCATAAATTAGCATTCAACAAAAAAAATGAACATGGCGACCCAAACGATTTCCGGTTCCAATTAATTTTTGATGGCAAGGACTACTATGATTTTCAGGAATCACTGACGAAGGCCCAACAAGAGGAAATGGACAGTTTTTTTAGCTCAATTGGCCATAAAATAGGTGGTTATGCCTATTTCACGCAGTCAGACCCAAGGGATTACGACAATGCCAAACGCAATGATGTATTGCTCCTTCAAATTGACACCGACGAGGAAATCATGTTTGGTGATTCAGGGGTTGCACATATTTTCATAAATGCCGATGATTTGAAAAGGAAGGATTTTAGCAAAGCCTATTTTTACTGGGATTGTTGCTGACAGTGTGGTTAACCCGTGCCCCGACTGCAAACTGCCAACTGTCAAACTGCCAACTTAAAAATGACCAACACCGCCACCTACAATATCCACCTCCCTCAATTCGAGGGGCCATTCGACCTGCTGCTCTTCTTCATTGAGCGGGACGAGCTGGACATCAACGACATACCCATCCATACGGTAACGGAGGATTTTTTGGCATATATCCGCCAAATGGAGGCGCTGAACGTGGACCTGGCCAGCGAGTTCATCCTAGTGGCGGCCACGCTCTGTCGCATCAAGGCCAAGATGCTTATCCCCCGCAAGCCCGTGGACGAGGAGGGCAACGAGATTGACCCACGGGAAGAGTTGGTGAACCGCCTCATTGAGTACAAGCGCTACAAGAGCGTGCTAGATGAAATGCGCCAGATGGAAGAGACCCGTGCATTGCGGGAGCACCGTGGCAACGTGAGCCGGGAACTGCAACAAATCGCTACGAAGGCACTGGTGGACGTGGAACTGGAGAGCCTCACCCTGTTCAAGCTGCTGAAAACCTTCGAGAAGCTGGTGAACCGCCAAGAGATGGCGGACAAGAAGCACACCGTCCACACAATTGTCAAATTTGATTACACCATTTCAGGGCAGCAGGACTATATTTTTTCCAAACTGAAAAAAGGGAAGAAAACGGATTTCAAGTCGCTGTTCCTAAAACTGGAGAACAGAATTCAGGCCATTGTGACCTTCCTCGGCCTGCTGGAATTGCTGAATGCACAGTTGGTGGCTATTACGCAGGGAGAGGGAATAAACAATTTTTGGGTGAGCCTGCCGGAAGAGAACCAGGAAGTGGAAGTGGTGGATGATTTGCCGGAGGCAAGCGATAATTGATTGATTTAGAGTGCATTCCAAATAAATCAGGAAGCCTCTCTCGTTTCGACATAAAAAAAGGCCACTGGGAGTACCCAGCGGCCTTTTTTTATGTCGAAAACCAACGAATTAGTTTTGCTCTTTATCGCTTACGAGCTTCACTTTGCCCTCTTCTTCCGTGCTGGTTGTAGAAGCTTTTTCGCCTTTTTTTGCGCAGCAAGCTTTTTGGCCGCCGCCAGCGCAGCAGGCTTTCTTCTCAGTGGAGGAAACCTTGGTGGCTGAAGCACTCTTCGTGCAAGCAGCTTTTTCAGAAGGAGAAACATTGATGAATTTGCCAGACTTGGTGCAGTACTCCACGTTGGTGAAGGATACTTTGCCAGTTGTTGGGCAAACTTCTTTGCGGGCATAGCTTACTTCGCCTGTGTTAGAAACCTGTTTTACGATGCTTGCATCGCCAGCTGCAGCCTTTTCGGCGTCAGTCATGGAAGCAGCAGAACAGGAAGTTTTCTCACCGGCAGCTTTGGCTGCGCAGCAGGCTTTTTTCTGGGCATCGGCAGTGAATGCAAGCAGGCCCATGAATGTGAACAGGAAAAATAATTTTTTCATTTTGAACTGTTATTTACTGGATGAAATGAATGATTGCCAAAGTTTAAGGCATTTACCAATGCCATAAAACAGTGCCAAAATTAACGGTGAAACATGGCTGGAACAATTGCAGAGACTGCCTTTATGAGAATTTTAACCTTTCCTTAAAGGCTGCAACTTCTATGGTGTCTTGCATTTCATCGAGCCATTTTTTCGCTACCTTTGGCACGAAAACCGGATAAAGCTACGCCAAGTCCTTCAATTTTTCGCAAAATTTTCATCGCATGAAAAAATCATTACCCATACTCGCCATGCTTGCCATGCTGTTTGCTGCTTGCAAAACCACTAAATACACGCCTGAAAAATTCCCCATACGGCAGGTAGTTTTTGGCGATGGTGGTGGCTTCACAGGCATTGAAACCTCCTATACTTTGCTGGAAAACGGTCAACTTTTCAAGCAAGTGGGCGTGGAAGGAGCCTATATGGAACTCAAGGCCATCAAGGCCAAAAAGGCCAAGGAAATGTTCGACAAGGTGAACGCCCTCCAGCTTTTCAAACTCGACATTGAAAAGCCGGGCAATATGTACTACTTCCTCCGTCAGGTAACCGACCACCTCGACAGCCGGGTGACCTGGGGCGCAGGTGATTATATGCCACCGCAGGGCGTGGTAGTGGTTTACCGTGAATTGAAGGAAATTGCCAAAACCCAGCAGGAAGCGGCGGCGGCCAAATCCACCAAGCAGAAATCGGACAAACAGCCAAAGACGGAGGGCAAAAAGGACGAACCGACCACCAAGCCCAAAGAAGAAAATTCGGGCTGGTAAAATCAACGCAGCCAGGGCAACCTTTAAGGCGAGCCTCACACCTGATAGCCTTTGTTAGCAACACACCATCAACCATAACGACCTTGCCCATGTCATTGGGCAAACATCAACCGTTTACTACCAACAATACAATTTTACCATCATGAAAAAGCATCACCTGACCTTGCTGGCAATCCTCATCGCTGCGCAAGTTTTTGGGCAAATGAAGTCCAATCGAACTGTAAGAAAAAGTCCTCAGCCCATCAAAATCGAAGACATAACGCCACCGCTTCCCATCAGGTCCAATGTCCCAGCGGCAGCACCAAGCCTTTTCGACCAGACGTTCAAGCCAACGGCCATGAAATCGTTGCCACGCCCCGTGAGCGGGCAGCCCTCGCTAATGGCCCAAGTTTCAAAAGAGACGGGCACACCGTACATGATTCAAGGCGAGATAGCAACCGACCCTGCAAAGTCCGTTGAACAACAAGTTCAGGGCTATTTAACTGCCGCCAAATCGGTGCTGAAACTGAAAAACCCCGTTCAGGAGTTTCAAATAAAACGCTCGGATACCGACGAAACGGGCATCCGCCATACCCGGCTCCAGCAGCAGTGGATGGGCGTGCCCGTATATGGCGGAGAGGCTATTTTGCATGAAAAAAACGGGAAGTTCTTCCTGTTCAATGGCCGTTTTTACCCATCGCCACAATTGACGGACGTGGCTCCAGCCATTCAGCCGGAGGTTGCCAGCCAGATTGCGCTTGCGCACGTGGGCGAAAAAGAGGTGGTGAAAAGCCTAGAAAACGACAACCTCAATTTGCTCCCGATTCCGCAACAGGCCGTTGCGGAGCTGGTCATTTACCATGTTGGCAAGACACCTTACCTCGCATGGCACGTGACCGTTGTGCCGAACTTGGCCGCCCGCTACAGCTATTTCGTGGATGCCAAAACGGGCACAATCCTGAACCAGCACTCTGAGCTTTGCAAACTTGCAGGGCACGCTCATGGAGAAGTTCGACAGTTTGACAGTTCGCAGTTGGCAGTTAAGCATGAAACAACTGGTGCTGAGTCGGGGCAAAACCTGTCAAGTTCCGAATTCGAGCTTTTGTTGGACGGCCCAGCCACGGCCAATGCCCTTGACCTTTTCGGCCAGTCGAGGTTGATAAATACCTATCAGTTGAACAACAAGTACTTTTTCATTGATGCTTCGCAAACGATGTTCAACAGCGGCCAGTCTGTTTTCCCGGACGAGGGAGTGGGCGTCATTTTCACGATTGACGCACAAAACACTTCACCTGAAAACGACAATTTCGGGGCGGTGCACGTCACCTCGAACAACAACAGTTGGAACAACCCGAAGGCAGTGAGCGCCCATTACCACGCCGAAAAAGCCTACGATTATTTCAAGAATACCTTTAACCGGAACAGCATCAACGGGCAGGGCGGCAATATCCTCTCCGTCATCAACGTCGTGGAAGGGGACGGCTCCCAAATGGACAATGCCTTCTGGAACGGGCAGTTCATGTGCTATGGCAATGGTAAAGATGCATTTACTGCCCCATTGCAAAAAGCACTCGATGTGGCGGGCCACGAGATGTCGCACGGCGTCATTCAAGCCACTGCCAACCTTGAGTATTTTGGCGAAAGCGGTGCTTTGAACGAGAGTTTTGCCGATGTTTTCGGTGCTATGATTGACCGTGACGACTGGCTGATGGGCGAAGATTTGACCAATACACAGTACTTTCCAACGGGTGCGCTGCGTGACCTCAGCAATCCGCACAATGGTGGCAACAGCCTGAATGACAACGGTTGGCAGCCAGCCCATTACACCGAGCGCTACCAAGGCGACGAGGACAATGGCGGCGTTCACATCAATTCAGGCATTGTGAACAAGGCGTTCTTTTTGTTCACAAGCAATGCCAATGTGGGCAAGGCCAAGGCCGAAAAAGTTTATTACAAAGCCCTGACCGATTACCTCACCCACTCCAGCAATTTCGTGGACTGCCGCCTCGCCGTGGTGCAAGCTGCCACTGATTTGCATGGCGCCAACTCTGCCGAGGTCAATGCAGCCAAATCCGCCTTCGATGCCGTGGGCATCGGCTCCAGTGGTGGCAACAGCGGCAATCAAGACGAACTTGACACGAACCCTGGCGAGAACTTCATCCTCATGACCGACCTCAACGAGGACAAAATCTACATCTTCGCCCCGAACGGAACGGCCAGTGCCGACCCGCTCACTGATATTGCCCCGTACAGCCGCCCCAGCGTGACGGACGATGGCTCAACCATCGTCTATATTGACAAAGACAACAAAATGAGGGTCATCAATATCAATTGGAGCAATGGCTCCGCAACGACAGACGTCATCCAGAACGACCCCATTTGGCACAACGTGGCCATTTCAAAGGATGGCAAACGCATTGCCGCCTTGCTGCTCGACGACGACAACGACCCGGACAACGACAATTTCCTTTACATCTATGATTTTGACCAAGGCGGAAGTTTCTTCGAATTTGAGCTGACCAACCCGACCACCGCTCAAGGCGGCCCTTCCAGCGACAACGTGAGCTATGCCGACGTGATTGAATGGGACCACACCGGCCAATGGGTGATGTACGACGCACTCAGCAAAATCAACACTGGCACCAATAGCATAGAATACTGGGACATTAATTTCATCTATGCATGGGATGGCGGCTTTTACGGCAACGGCTATATCGAAAAGCTGTTCAGCAGCCTGCCGGAGAACGTGAGCGTGGGCAACCCGACCTTCGCCAAAAACTCGGAAAATATCATTGCCTTCGACTACTTCGACGAGGCCAGCAATGAATATTACCTGCTTGGCAGCAATATCGAGACGAGTGATGTGGGCACTATTTTCCAAGGCAGCGACCTCCATTGGCCCAATTATTCCGTCAACGACGAGCAACTGGTTTTTAACGCATTCTCAACGAGCAACGAGCAAGTACTGGCATTCATCCCCGTTGGGAGCGATAAAATCACGCCAAGCGGCGACGCCACCATCTATCTTTCGGGCAAGCAGAAAGCGGTTTGGTTTGCAAACGGCGACCGGGCACTGGCTGCCAACGACCTCCTGGCGCAGCACAATATCCGCCTCTACCCCAACCCCGTTGCCGGGCAGTTGAACCTTGATTTTTCGATGAAACAAACTGGCGATGCGCAGGTACAGGTATATGACTTGATGGGCAGGCTGGTATTCAGTGAAAAAATCAATGCGGGCATTGGTGAGAACCGCCACCGCATTTCCACGGAAGGACTTGCCAGCGGACAATACCTCCTGCGGTTGAGCATGGCCGAGGGGCAAGCAACGATGAAGTTTGTAAAGAACTAATAATTACGTTTGAGTTGAAGGCGCTTTTGGAAGCGCCTTCAACTCATCATTTTAAGCCCAAGAAATACTGCCAACAAGCAAAGCAAGACACTCGACAGCACATAGGCCCCCGCCTTCAGCCATTCCCCCGCCAAGCACATTTGCACCGTTTCATTACTGAAGGTCGAGAAAGTGCTGAACCCACCGCAGAAACCCGCCATCAGCAGCACAGGGACTTGTCCGCCAAGCCTTCCTTTAGAATTAAGCATCACGAAGATTCCCAACAGGAAACAAGCCAATACATTGGCACTGAAGGTAGCCCACGGAAACTGCCAGCGGTAGCCCGCCGTGAGGTGGCCCAAGCCAAAGCGGCAAATACTGCCGAGGCCACCACCGATGAAAACGAAAAGGTAGGTTTGCATAAAACTAGATTATGATTCGAGTGGTGAATTTCCAAAAACCAGCCAATTTTGCCACATGGAAAACATCATCACCCGACTTCAGCACCTCGTTAACGAAGTGCCCCGCCAGCTTGAAGTCTTCACCCCCGACGAAATGACCCACCGCCCTGCCCCCGACAAATGGTCGAGGCGGGAAATCCTCGGCCACCTTTGCGACTCGGCAATGCACAATTGGCAGCGGTTCTGCTTGGCGCAACAAACGGACGGCGTATTTCAAATTCCTCGTTATCAGCAAGATGAATTGGTCAGGTTGAATCATTGGCAACAACTAGCAACGGGGCAGATTGCCCAACTTTGGGCGAGTCTGAATACACAGATTCAGGTCGTTTTGAAACGGATGCCAAAGGAAAAACTGGCCCAAATGGTCGTGCTCCCTGACGGAAAGCCTGCTACCCTTGCGTTTCTTGTCAGTGACTATTTGGCGCATTTAGAGCACCACTTGGAACAAATTTTTTCGAGGAAAATTGAGCGGCCTACCCTGCCAGACCGCTGGAAAATTAGTGCGGAGCAAGCCATCGAGCTACTGAACAACCAAGCTGAAAGCAACATACTTGCAACGCTGCTCGAAAAAGAAGCAATGTACGTGGAAGTTTATAGCCCCAAGAAAATTGACACCCAGGTTTCGCACGACCAAGACGAAATCTACGTCGTCATCAGTGGCAGCGGCACCTTCTTCAACAATGGGGAGCGCCGCCCATTCGCCGCAGGCGACCTCATTTTTGTGCCAGCGGGCATCGTACATCGCTTCGAAGACTTTACCGACGATTTTGCCACTTGGGTCATTTTCTACTGAAAGTTAAGGCCGTCATTGGGGCGCTGATTTTCATCAACTGCTTTTGGCACATTAGGCGTAATTTTGCGCCCAATTTTTTCCTAACCATCAACAAAACATCCAATGCTTGAGCTTCTTCAACAATATAAGGACAAACTCCCCGAAATAGTATTCGAATGGAACGACGCCGAGACCTCGGCCCGTGGCTGGGTAGTCATCAATTCGCTGCGCAATGGGGCAGCAGGCGGCGGCACCCGCATGAGAAAGGGCCTAACCAAGGAAGAGGTCATCTCCCTCGCAAAAACCATGGAAATCAAATTTTCGGTGGCTGGTCCTGATATTGGCGGTGCCAAATCCGGCATTGACTTCGACCCCAACGACCCCCGCCGCAACGAGGTGCTGCGACGCTGGTACAAAGCCGCTTTCCCGCTGCTCAAAAACTACTACGGCACGGGCGGCGACCTGAACGTGGACGAATTGAAGGACGTCATCCCCATCACGGAGGCATTGGGCCTTTGGCACCCGCAAGAAGGCATCGTGAACGGGCATTTCAGTGGCACTACGAGCGGCCAAAAAATCAAGATACTCGGCCAACTGCGGCATGGCTGCTCCAAAACAGTGGAAGACAGCCGCTACGTGCCAGATACGCCGGAAAAATTCGCCGTGGCAGACATGATAACGGGCTATGGCGTGGCTGAATCCGTTCGGCATTACTACGACCTGTTCAAGGGCAGCGACCTTCGGGGCAAACGGGCCATCATTCAAGGTTGGGGCAATGTGGCTTCGGCAGCGGCCTGTTACTTGGCAGTGGAGGGTGTAAAAATCGTGGGCATCATTGACCGTGACGGCGGCATCATACGGCCCGATGGCATGGGACTGGAAGAAGTGAAAGCGCTTTTTTTGCATAAAAAAGGGAACAAGCTCCAAGCCGAAAATACTTTGTCCTTTGAAGAGACGAACCGCCAAATCTGGTCTATTGGTGCAGAAATCTTCATTCCCGGGGCTGCCTCCAAACTGGTAAGCCGCTCACAGGTGGACGATATGCTCGACCACGGCATGGAAGTCATCGCCTGTGGCGCCAATGTGCCTTTTGTGGACGATGGCGTTTTCTTCGGCCCCACGGCGCTCTTTGCCGACCAGCACCTGAGCCTTATCCCTGATTTCATTGCCAACTGCGGCATGGCACGGGTGTTCGCCTACCTGATGCAACCAGATGCACCTGTTACGGATGAGGCGATATTCACGGATGTGTCGAATACTATTCGCAAGGCATTGGAAGAGGTTCGCAATTTCAATCCAATGCCGACCAATATTTCCGCCTCAGCGCTGGAACTTGCACTGAACAAACTGATGAAAGTGGAAATGGCCTAATCGAATTAGTGCTATTCAGTTGGCAACTTCGTGTCTGGTCAATTTTGTTCGTCACATTGCCGTAGGCAAAAAAAACATAAATGACACCACGGAGTCAATTCGTTATTATTAGCCAAGAATGTTTCTTTTGCTTAAATCTGTATTCTAACTTTAATGCTGCAAGCTGTGTGAAGCCGAAAAAGAGGGTATTGAGTACTTGCGGATTTTATAGACGTGCAGATGAAAAACCGATTTCCGAATATTAAATGCTTGCTAGTGGCAACGCTATTACCGCTTGTTGCGACAGCACAAGAAGGTAACCTGCCGAACCCGTACCTGCCGCATCAGGCAAATATGTGGGAGTTTGGCTTGAGCCTTGGCAATGCCATGTCTTTTGGGGATGTGCAGCCCAAAATGGGTTTAGGCACAGGTTTTCATTTCCGCAAAGCGATAGACTACTTGTTTTCCATTAGAGGGGAAGGCTTTTTCGGCCAGCTTCGACAAAACGACCAGCTCAACGGCACGTCCAACACCAGTATTCAAACTGGTTCACTGCAATTTGTGACTTCCATCAACAACCTGGCTTGGAGCAACCTCCCCCGCCGCCGTGCCAATGTCTATGGCTTTCTGGGTGGTGGCTTGAATAGGTTCAAAGTGGATGCTGTATCGGCAAACGCACCCGACCTATTGCCCGTAGCACCGAGGATACAAACGCATATAGACGTCGGGTTTGGCATTTCTTTCCGCCTCAGCGACCGCATCAACCTTGGGCTGGAAGCAAAGGCCCTTACCTTTTTTGGCCGCAATGCCGACCGACTCGATGGCGTGAACCGGGGCGAAAACGATGTGATGGGTTATGGCTCCCTTCGGCTCAACTATAATATTGGCGACGCCAAGAAGAAAACCGAGCCGCTCTATTGGGTGACGCCCATGCACCAAATCATACAGGACGTGACCGAGCTGAAAAACCGCCCCACCTACGACCCCACCGATTCGGATGGCGACGGCGTGATTGACCAACTCGATGCGGACGACGCCACGCCACGGGGCATCGCCGTGGACACTCGTGGCCTCCCGCTCGACAGCGACGGCGACGGCCTCCCGAATTACCTAGACGATGAGCCATTTATCCATAAAAACCACTCGCACTTGCTCAATGAGCAAGACGTTCGAGACATTGTTGAAGACGAAATGGAAAAGCTCGTCGAGGTCGGTTCGGACGCTTTTGGCGTCACCGAGTGGTTCTTGCCCAATGCCCATTTTGACGTGGACAGCTACGCCGTTCGAGAAGCAGACATGGGCAATCTGGCAAGCATTGCAAGGGTCTTAAAGGCCAACTCAAGGGTCAAGCTCGTCGTCACGGGCTTTGCCGACAAAACGGCCTCTGACCATCACAACCTTGAGCTATCGTATAAAAGAGCGAAGTCCATTATCGAGTATTTCGTAACCGTGCAAGGCTTGCCACGCAGCCGTTTTGTGCTGCATTACAATGGCGAAGATGGGACGCTAGTGCCTACCACAGATAGCGCCTTGGTGAACCGACGGGTGGAGTTCAAAGTGGCCAGCCGCTATGACATTGACATGGAAAACCCGGTACCGATGGCCAAAAAAGATGAAAATCAGCAGCGAAACTGAGCCAATCAAACCGGTGAAAAGCCCATCTCGAATAAGCGATGGGCTTTTTCATTTAGCTTTGCGTCAATCAATCATGAAAGTCATACACGTAATGAAAAAATCATCAACACTCTTCTTCTTGACCCTCCTCAGCTTTTGTATGAATGCCCAAACTAAGCATATTCTGGGAGAATGGGAATTGGGCCAAATGTTCAAAGCAACCCCAGAATTGATTGAATTGCCCACCGTACCATCGAATATCACGTTTCTTGAAGATGGCAAAGTAGCGGGCAGCTTGTATTCGACTAAATCAGATGGGACGTGGAAATTAGAAGAATCGCTTTTGACCATTGCAGGCAAAACTTACCAACTATTGTTGCTTACAGATAGTGCGCTTCTTATAAAGAGCACGATTGGAAGTGAAGTGATGATAATGGCTTATTTGAAAGGCAGCAATTCTAGCAAAGCAAAAACAGACTGTGATGCCTATTTTGCTCAAAACTATTCGTTCAAACTACAGTGGGAACCGCTGTTCAAAATGGTTGAAACTATGCCAGTTATGCTGGAATGCAGTAACCTAAACGACTCCGCAGCAAGGCGAACTTGCAATTCAGAAAAGATTGCAGCCTTTATCAAAGAAAATATCACCAAGAAGGAGGTTCCCTTGGAAGGAAAGGCTCATGTCAGATTTATTGTCGAAACAGACGGGACAATATCCAGTCCTGACATAGTGAGGAGTTCGGGCAAAGGTTGGGATGAAGAAGCAATACGATTGGTCAAACTAATGCCAAAATGGAGCCCAGGCAAGCAAAGGGGCACTACTGTTCGTGTAGTAGTAATGCAAGCCATAGAGTTTAGCCCAATCTCTGAAAAAGAAAAAAAAGATTAGAACGATGAAAATAGGCGTTATCGGCGCTGGCTCCATGGGAGCGGGCATTGCACAGGTGGCGGCCACGGCTGGCCACGAGGTTTATGTTTTTGACAGCAATGCTGCTGCATTGGAGCGGGCGCAGGCTAACTTGCTCGCAACGCTCAACAAACTCGCCGAAAAAGGCAAAATAGACGACCCCACTGCCAAAGCCATCTTCGGTCGCAGTTTTTTCATGAACGATATGGCCGCCTTCGGCGAAACAGGGCTGGTCATTGAGGCCATCGTGGAGGATTTGGCGGTAAAGAAAGCGGTGTTCAAACAAGTGGAAGGCATCGTTTCGGCAGATTGCATCTTGGCGACGAACACTTCATCGCTGTCCGTAGCGGCCATCGCAAGCGCCTGTCAGCAACCGGGTCGAGTGGTGGGCATCCATTTTTTCAACCCCGCCCCGCTGATGCAATTGGTGGAAGTGGTGCCCGCCGTGCAGACTTCCCACGAAATTGCGAAGCAAGCAAAACTGCTGATTGAAAGCTGGGGAAAACTGGTGGTGATGGCCAAGGACACGCCCGGCTTTATCGTGAACCGGGTGGCCCGGCCCTACTATGGCGAAGCACTGCGCATCCTCGAAGAAGGCATCGCTGATATTGCCACCATTGATTGGGCCATGACGACGCTCGGCGGATTTCGGATGGGGCCTTTCACACTGATGGATTTCATCGGAAACGACATCAACTATACGGTGACCGAGACGGTATTCCAGTCTTTTTTCTACGACCCAAGGTACAAGCCGTCGTTTACCCAAAAGCGCCTGAGCGAGGCCGGATGGCTCGGCAAGAAAACGGGGCGGGGCTATTATGATTATGCGGAAGGGGCCGAAAACCCCATTGCGCAGCAGAACAAAGAACTGGGCGAAGTCGTCTTTGCCCGGATACTGATGATGCTCATCAACGAGGCGGCGGATGCACTTTATTGGCGCATAGCCAGCCGTGATGATATTGACTTGGCCATGACCAAGGGCGTTAACTATCCCAAGGGCCTGTTGCATTGGGCCGATGAGATTGGTATCGAAAACTGCGTCCACATGCTCGATGCACTCCACACCGAGTACCTTGAAGACCGCTATAGATGCAGCCCGTTGCTTCGCAAAATGGCCAGAACCAAACAGACTTTTTATGGAAAACAGGGATAAAAGCCTCGCCACGAGGGTCGTGGATGCGATGCACGGCAATGATCCCTTCAGCCAATGGCTGGGCATCGAGCGGGTGGAGGATGCGCCGGGCCGGTCGGTGCTGCGCATGACCGTCAGGCCGGAGATGTGCAACGGCTTCGGCATTGCGCATGGGGGCATCACGTTTTCTTTTGCAGACAGCGCCTTTGCCTTTGCCAGCAATTCGCATGGCCGCAAGTCGGTTTCCATCGAAACGTCCATCTCACATACCGTGGCGGTACATCCGGGCGACGTGCTGACGGCGGTAGCCGAGGAGGAGCACCTATCGAACAAACTAGCCAATTATCGGGTAACGGTGACGAACCAAGAGGGAAAGGTGGTGGCGCTGTTCAAGGGGATTGTTTATCGGACAGGAAAAGAGTGGGAGGTGTAAAAAAAACGTCTGCCTCGAAAATCAAGACAGACGCATCAAAACAAAACGAAAAACCAACTTTAAACAAGTCTTTTATATCTTCAATAACCGCCGAGCATGTTGAAATGTTGCCCAGCCTGTTGTTAACAAACTCTTAAAATGGCCGAAACCACCTTTATTTGTTGGCATCTTGGCCCTTCAACCGTACGCTGATATTTTCTTCCTTACCGCTCCGGTTTACGACCAATGCCACTGTTTGGCCCGCTTTTGAGCCACCCACAACCTCCAGCAAGTCCGCCGAAGATTTTACGTTTTTGCCATTGGCTTGAACGATTACATCGTTGGGGAGCACACCGGCGTATTGCGCAGCACCGCCATCCACTACACTTTCAACAAGTACACACTGCGATATGTACAAGCCCAGCTCATCGGCAGCAGCATTGTCCAAATCAGCGATATTAATGCCGAGGAAGCCACGTTGGTAGGAGCCATTTTCGATGATATCGTCCACGATGCCGACCGCCAGATTGATGGGAATCGCAAAAGAATAGCCTTCAAAATAACCTGTTTGCGTAGCAATGGCCGTATTGATGCCCAATAGCCTACCATTTGCGTCCACCAATGCACCGCCGCTGTTGCCGGGATTCACGGCAGCATCGGTTTGGATGAACGACTCAATCGGTGCCTTGCCCTTGATGATATTGATGTCACGCCCTTTGGCACTGATGATGCCCGCCGTTACCGTGGAATTCAGCTCCAATGGATTGCCCACGGCCAACACCCATTCACCGATTTTGGCTTCATCGGAATTGCCCATGCGCAAGGTGGGCAGGTTTTTGGCCTCGATTTTCAGCACGGCAAGGTCGCCATCGGGATAAGTGCCAATGATTTTGGCGGGGTAGGTCTTATTGTCGAAGGTGGTCACTTCCACTTCATCCGCAAACTCCACAACGTGGTTGTTGGTGATGATATAGCCATCCGCCGTGTAAATCACGCCCGACCCCGTGCCCTGCTTGGGTTGGTTGAAATTGAAGAACGGGCTGCGGAGGAAGGAATCATCGTCAAATAGGTTTGGCCAAGGCTGGTTTTGCTGGCGCTGGCGTCCCTCACGTGCTTTTTTCTCGCTTTCCTTGGCAGAAATGTGGACAACTGCTGGCGTGGCAATGGAAGCAGCTTGCGTGAAGTCGAACGGCACATTGGCCGTAGGCGGCACATTAACGTTGTTGACTTGCTTGGCAAAAGACTCATTTTGGGCGGCAGCCACAGGCTGGCCAACTTGCAAAGCGAAGTAGCCACCTAGGGTGATAATTCCGCCAATCATTCCGGCAAATACAAACTGAACTACCTGTTTCATGGTTGAATTAGTTTTAAAAATGGGTTTTAAGATTAGTCGTTAAAAACATGCAACACTACAAGGTATCGCCTTTTAGGCTGATGGTTGCACAATGCAAAAATAAACGCCCAACCACCTCGGCGGTTATTGGCCAAAACTGCTTTAACGTCAAATTAACAGGAAGGAAAATGCTAGCAAATGCCGTAGCAGACGGGAATTTTCAATGGCACATGGGCATATCGCCCATTTTCGCCCAAAAAAAGAAATCGCCGGGCACGTGGAAGTTCAGTCCACGGAAGATGAACAGCACTGCAAAAAAGACGAGGAAGAACGGGTAGGCCTTGCGCAGCGCAGTGCGGAATTTTATGCCCGCAAAATTGCCTGCCAAGCCCGTGGCCAGCATCAGCGGCAAGGTGCCCAAACCAAACAGCGCCATGTAGGCCATGCCCGACCCGATGCCACCTGTGCTGAGCGCACCCACCACGGCCATATAAACGAGGCCGCAGGGCAGTAGGCCGTTCAGCAGTCCAATGAAAAAGGAGGTATTTACGCCACTGCCTTTCAGCAGACGGCCAAGGTTCGATTTCAATCGAAAAACAAGCTGGTTCAAGCCCGGCAATTGCAGCAGCTTGGTCTCCACATTGATGGAAAACAGGGCGATGACCAACAGCATCACACCCAAGCCAATGGACATATATTGCTGAAAACCAGCCAAGTGCAAGCCACGACCAGCTACACCGATGATGGCCCCGAAGATGCTATAAGTCAGCGTGCGCCCCAAGTTGTAGAGCAGGGCATTGCCGACCACCGACCACCGGCCACCGCTGGCGTTGGGCAGCGCACAGGCAATCGGGCCGCACATGCCAACGCAGTGCAAGCTGCCGAAAAGTCCGATGGTGAAGGCGGTCCAGAGATACATTGTGATTGCGGATTTAGGATTGCGGATTGCGGATTGGGGCGTCGCTCAATTTCAGTTTTCCCATGATAGTGGTGCTGGCGAGGCCGAAACCGACAATTGTCAAGCTGCTCAGTGGCATCAAAATGGCTGCTACCACGGGCGATAGTTCGCCTTGCACGGCAAACCATAGGCCCACCACATTGTACAGTGCCGCCAGTATCCATGCGGCATAGACAAGGTGGATGCCTTTTTTCGCAAATTCGAGGTATTCAGGGAGTTGTGCAAAAGATTTGGCGTCCAAAACGGCGTCGCACGCTGGGGTGAAATTGTTCACGTCCTCGGCCACGACGATGCCCACTTCGGCTTGGCGGAGCGCCCCAGCGTCGTTCAGGCCATCGCCGAGCATGAGCACGGTCTCGCCTTCCGACTGCTTGGATTTGATGAAAGCAAGTTTGTCGTGCGGGCTTTGGTTGAAATGGACTGCCAACTGCCAACTGCCGACTGCCGACTGCTGACTTTGGGCAAAGCGGGGTGCCAAGTACTCCTTCTCCCGTTCGTTGTCGCCGGAGAGTAAGAAGGTCTTTGTCCAGTTTTTAAAATAATCCACCACGGGCCAAGCGGCGCTGCGGTAGCGGTTGCGGAGCACCCAACCGCCCTTTGTCACGCCATTTATTTCGAGGAAAACGGTGGCGTCGGCGGGCCAGTTTTTCGGTGGACAGCTTTCCGAAAGTTTTAAACTTTCGGAAAGCTGTCCACCGAAAAACTGGCCGCTGGCGAGAAAAGATGCAGAGCCGATGCGCAGAGTGCTTCCAGCAATTTTACCCGCTATACCCTTGCCTGTATATTCTTGAAAATCAATGACTTTCATCCTCGCTCCTCCTTCGGCAATCATACGACTCAGCGGGTGGGAGGATTGACTGGCCAGTGCTTTCGCCCATGTCATTTCTGTCTCAGAAAGTGGCTCACCAACGTATTCCAAACTGCTGCCTCCTGCCTCGGTCAGCGTCCCTGTTTTATCAAAAACAACTGCCGTCACGTTGCGGAGTGCCTCTACCACATTCGTGTTTTTCAGGTAAAAGCCACGACGCCCGAGGATGCGCACCACGTTGCCGAGGGTGAACGGGATGTTGAGCGCAGCGGCGCATGGGCAGGCTACGATGAGCACCGCAGTAAAGGCGTTGAAAGCAATACGAGCATCCTTGGGCAACCAATAAACCAGCGTGAGGAACGAGATGCCGAGGATAATCATGGTGAAATAGCGGCTCACGGAGTTGGCCAAGCGGCTGGTGCCCATCAGTTTTTCGTTGTGAAAGGCATCGTCGTTCCAAAGGCGGGTCAGGTAGCTCTGGCTGGGCTTTTTGGTGAGCAGCAGTTCAATGGCATCGCCGAGGTGGCGTGCACCGGCATAGATTTTTTCGCCAGCATGGTGCTCGGTCGGCTCTGCCTCACCGGTCACGAAGCTGTAGTCGAGCTTCGCAATACCCTGCTTCAAGATGGCATCGGCGGGTACGATTTCGCCGTTGCGCACAAGGATACGGTCGCCGGGTTCTAGTTTGTTCACTGCGACGCTTTCCTGTTCGGGTTCGATGGTTAGATTTGACAAATTTTGAAAATTTGTCAAATCTCGCCTGACCAACCTAGTCGCAGCCACAGGAAAATACGACTTATAATCCCTGTCAAATGAAATGCGATGGTAGGTAATCTGCTGGAACCATTTGCCCACCAAAAGGAAGAATACGAGGCCAGCGAGGCTATCCATGTAGCCCGCCCCGGTATCGGTGGCGACCTCGAAGAGGCTGCGGAAGTAGAGCACCACGATGCCGAGTGCCAACGGCACATCAATGCTGAGTTGTTTGGTGCGTAGCGTAGCCCAAGCGGAGGAGATATAGTCCCGACCACTGTAAAAGGCAACGGGCGTGGCCAAAATCACGTTGAGCCAGCCAAATATCTTGCGGAAATAAGTCTCCGATTCGTCCAAGCCGAGGTATTCCGGGAAGCTGAGTAGCATGATATTGCCAAAGGCAAACCCCGCTACGCCCAACTGGTAAATCAGGCGACGGCTGACGGGCTTGCGGGCCGTGCCCTCCAAGGTGCCGAGGTTCAAGTCGGGTGGGTAGCCGATGCTGTCGAGCAGTTCGGCGACTTTGCGCAAGCTGGTAGCGGCATTGTCGAAGGTGACGGTGGCCTCCCGTTTGAGGAAGTTGACTTTGGTAGCCACGATGGCGGGGGATATTTTGTGCAGGTTTTCGAGGAGCCAGATGCAGGAGGCGCAGTGGATTTGGGGCAGGTGCAGGGTCAGCTTCGAGATTTTTTCGTTGCTGAATTCCACAACCTTGGCAGCGGCTTCGGGGTCGTCGAGCCATGCATATTGCGCCTGCTTGCGGCCTTTCAGGCTGAGGCCCGCATTCTTGTCAATATTGTAAAACTGAGTGAGGTCGCTGCCGTGGAGGATTTCATAGACGGTCTTGCAGCCCTCGCAGCAGAAGTTTTGCTCGGCGAAAAGGATGCGCTCGTCCCGGCACTCATCGCCGCAGTGGGCGCAAGTGGTCTTGGCCAAGGTGACTGGCCTGAGTTCTTCAATGTTGGCGGAGATGGTCATTTCTTTTTTGGTTGATGTGGCCTGCCAGTCGGCAGGCAGGGTTTATTGGGTTGATAAGGGTTGATGGGGCTGACAGATTTTTATCAAGCAAATGTCCAGCGTTTAGTCACTTTTGAGGGTGAGAAAAATCACCGTCAAGGATGAAGAATATTACCTAAAGAAAAAACCTGTTTCACAAAAATGACAGTGCCTTGGCATTGCAAGCGATGCCAAGGCACTGTCATTTTCCAAGGATTT
Organism: Saprospiraceae bacterium; assembly: GCA_020848965.1. Lineage (GTDB taxonomy): Bacteria > Bacteroidota > Bacteroidia > Chitinophagales > Saprospiraceae > UBA6168. The sequence continues at coordinate 19 of JADLHE010000555.1, read as the reverse complement.
CTTACAGAATAACCACCTG
>JADLHE010000554.1 GCA_020848965.1 Saprospiraceae bacterium | reverse complement strand
GAAGGATGGCGGGCGCATTGTCAACGGTTCGAGAGGTCCAGTAATTGACGAGAACGCTTTGGTTGCTGCGCTTCAATCTGGCAAGGTCCACTCAGCTGCCTTGGATGTTTTTGAAACTGAACCACTGCCACAAGGTTCACCCTTACGGAACTTCGAGCGCTGCATCTTCGGTACCCACAATGGCTCAAACACAGTGGACGCAGTTCGGAGGGCAAGCAAACAGGCAATGAAACGGATGTTTGATTTTTTGAAAATTGATTGATGGAATATTCAAGTAAAAACGTGTTCATAACAGGTGTGCTGGGCGGTATCGGCTCGGCGCTGGCAAGGGCATTCCGGGAGAATGGCTACTATGTTTTCGGAGTGGACATGCGGGAAGACTTCAACGGCCATTGCGACCGCTTCCTTCGCTTCGACATCCACCAATTTGTCAGGGACGCTGCCTATCGCATCAAGTTCACGCAGATTTTTGATGAAATTATGCCCAAATTGGATGTACTCATCAATAACGCTGCGGTCCAGAAATTGGATTCGTTGGAAAACATAAAACTGGATGATTGGCAGGAAACCCTGAACGTAAACCTGACAGGGCCAATGCTCCTAAGCAAGATTTTCCTCAGTCGTTTAGAAGCTAGCAACGGCTCCATCATCAACATCGCCAGCATTCATCAGCAACTGACGAAGCCTGGTTTTGTGAGCTACGCAACTTCCAAAAGCGCCCTCGTCGGACTTACCAAGGCGATGGCGGTTGACCTTGCAGGCAAGGTGAGGGTTAACTCAATCAGTCCGGCCGCCATTGAGACTGCGATGCTGAGGGCAGGTTTCAATGATGATGAATCGGCGCTGGATGAATTGAGGAAGATCCATCCAGTTCAACGCATCGGCTATCCAGCCGATGTTGCGAAATTGGCCTTGTTCCTTGCTTCGCAAAATACTGGCTTTGTGCATGGTGCCAATTTCCTACTGGACGGTGGCATAAGCTCTGTATTGAAAGATTTGTGATAAACAATTGAAAATCAATAATTTAACATGTCAAGACCACAAGGCGCTTTGTTTGGTTTGAACCTAATGGAAAAAGAGGGTTTGGGCAAAAAGATAGAAGAGGCAAGGGACTATTTTCGGTGGAGGCGGAAATTTGCCAACCAACTTCGGCAGTTCAAGGACAAGCACAAAGGGCAGGATTGCTTCATCATTGGCAATGGCCCTTCGCTCAAGCATATGGACCTTTCGCCACTTGCAGCCTTTCACAGTTTCGGTCAAAACAAGATTTTTCTCCTTTCAGACAAAGTTGATTTGAACCTGAGCTACTTGGTTTCGGTAAATAAACTGGTCATTGAGCAGAGTGCAAGGGAGTTTGAGGCAATGAAATGCCCAGTTTTCCTCTCCTACACTGCCGCCAAAGGAGTGGTTGCTGAACAGCCCAATATCCAACGGTTGCATACATTGAACCTTTGGAGCTTTTACGAGGACATTTCCCAGCCAATCTGCGAAGGCAACACCGTAACATTTGTTTCCCTCCAAATTGCCTACTACATGGGATTCAGGCGGGTTTTCTTGATAGGTGTTGACCACAGTTTCAAACAAACGGGAAAATCGCACGAAACCCTAGTTTACAAAGGAGACGATGAAAACCACTTCCATCCTGACTATTTCAAAGGTCAACAATGGCAGTTGGCGGATGTCTATGGTTCGGAGGTTTCTTATCACTTGGCCAATTATTTCTACCAAAAAGATGGTCGGCAAATCTTCGATGCTACCTTGAATGGAAAGCTGGAGGTGTTTCCCAAAATCAGTTTTGAAGAAGCGGTGGGCATGGCCAAGAAAAAGTAGCGGCTAAGTGAAAACTCATTTTTTTTCAACTAATTTGATAAAATTCATTCCGTAAGGCCTTCTCAATATAAGCGTTGGGAAGCTGATTTTTCATAAAGCGTAATGCGGTGATTTGCACTTGAATTTTATAGTGTTTTTGGCTTATATCTTTAAGAAAGTGATGTATTTTTGCCTTGGAAACAAACATAACGCCTGTGCAAATTATTGAAATCAACAAATCAATTCCCGTGATAAAAGCGCTAATCGTCGAGGACGAGATAAAGAGCATGAACAACTTGAAAAACCTCTTGGCAACGCATTGTCCAGAGGTGGAAGTCATCGCTGATGCGCTGAGTGTGGAGGAAGCCTTGGATTTGTTTGAAGAATCGGAATTTAAGCCAGATGTGGCTTTTTTGGACATCAATTTGCCCGATGGGCTCGTTTTTCAATTGTTGGACGAGTTGAAGCCCATTGATTTTGAGGTCATTTTCATTACAGCATTCAACGAGCACGCCATCAGGGCTTGCCAGTACAGTTCTATTGGCTACATCATGAAGCCCATCAACCCGGATGAACTGATTCAGGCTGTAAGCCGAATCCGTGTGCAGAGCGGAGAAAAAATCGAGGAGCGGCTCGACCTGTTCAACAAATCAATGTCGAATCCAAACTCATTCGAAAAGATGAGCATTTCGGCGATTGATGGTATCTACTTCGTCAATATAAAGGACATTGTCCGGTTTGAGGCTGAGGACAATTATACCCATATTTATTTGATAAACGGAGACCGAATCACGGCTTCCAAGACCATTAAGGCATACGAGGACATGCTTCAGATGCTTAATTTTTATCGGGTGCACAAGCGGCATGTCATCAACCTCAATTTCATGCGGAAGTTCATCAAAGGCGACGGAGGCTATTTGGTGATGGACGATGGCAAAAAAATTGAGGTGTCAAGAAGAAGGAGGCCAGCCTTCATGGAGCAAATGAGGCGTTTGGAGGAGGCAATTTAAGTCGAAAACTTACACATTTCTTAATAGGAGGTAAAACGTGTTTGTGGGAGGAGCTTTGGTATTTTTTGATGGATTTTGAGCGAAACTACACCGCAACAGGAGGCAATGGCAATAAATTTTGCGGTAAGTTTTGTGGAAACTCAAAAGGTCTCTATCTTTGGAACCAGAGAACGCACACACTTTTACTGTTCGAAAAAAACAGAGACACTATGGCATTCGGATTTTTCACTCAAAACCTAGATACTATGGGGAAGACTAAAAAGAAAAACTTGCTGGAACTCGACGACATTACGCAAATTAAGAAAGTCGAAATGGGCGAGTTTATTGGGGGCAACGAGAAAATTACAGAAAACAAGAAGAAAGGCTTTTTCGCAGGATTCTTTGGTCCTGGCCCTTGTTTTGGTGATTTGCCACAATAATTCTTTTCTACATACTGTCCATTAGGGAAACTACAAAAGAGGCTGCACCGCAGATGTGATGCCTCTTTTGTCGTGTATGTACCCGATTGAAGCCAAGTTTGGATTTTTTTTGAAACACTCACTGGAAACACTATAACATGGTCAGCACCTTTCCCGACACTAACGAGGAGCTAGTTATTTTGGAATCTGCACTACACCTTATTGACGAACGACTTCAAAGGCTTGCCACACTCGACAAGCTTTCTTCCCAATTGGTGTTCACCGACATCTCCAAGGCTCAAAAATATTTGGCCGAGATATTCCAGATTCTCACCGACTACGACCAACCTGATTTTGTTCTCAACTACAACCTCAACATGGCCCTTGTTGAGAATCAACTCTACAACTACAATCTATCGGAAATCCACTTTCGGCTAGCGTTGGAAATTTTGGGAGAAAGGGGCGGTGTCAACCAATTGACAGAGACCTATATTGATTACGCAGGCACACTGCTAAACCTCGACCAGCCGGATAGGGCTAGGTTTTACCTCAACCAAGCTACCAAATATCTTGAGACTTTCCCGGACAACCGTTTGCATATCAGGCTTATATGCAGGGAGGGTTTTTACCACCTGAAATTTTCCAATTACTCCAAAGCCCTGAAAGCGTTTCTGGATTGCGAGACGGCAATTCAAGGAATGGATGAGGTTCCCGACCTAAAGGATTACCATTTTTTCACCTTGGTACAGAGCGGGCTTGGCTCAATCTATGGCATTCTGAACGAACCAGAGAGAAGTGTTCAGTCCTATTTGAATGTAGTAGAACTGTGCGAGAAAAAGGGAATGCGCTCAAGGTTGTCATGGCATTACTTGAACGTTGGCAATGGCTATATGGCCATGCAGGATTATGAAAATGCAAGCCAGTATTTCAAAAAAGCCATCAAAGTTGTTGATGACCTGAACCAACAAACCCGAGCACTTGCGTACGCAAACTTGGGATTTTGCTATTTGAACAAGCGCCAGTTCACTGAAGCGCTAGAATTGTTCACCACTGCCTACCCACTTTTCAAAGATAGAAAGGAAAAAAACCTAGCGAATATTGAGTGGTGGCGGGGTAAAATCTATGAAGAACAAAAGGCTAAAAAAGCCTTGAAACATTATTTTAAAGCGCTGGAATTTGCCAGAAAGGGACAAGAATACCGGCAAGCGACTGGAATCCTCAAATCAATTGCAGATTTGTACGCCAAGGAATTGGATTTTAAAAATGCCTACGATTATCAGGTATTGTACAACCAAGCTGTTGAGCGCATCATGTCCGATGAGCAGAGCAATCAGATAAAGGAGCTTGAAATAAGGTATTCCGCAGAGCGCAAAGAGAAAGAGGCGGAGATGTTCAAATTGCAGGCAGCCGGCTTGCAATTGAAAGCACTTAGGGCGCAGATGAACCCCCATTTCGTTTTCAACGCCCTTAATTCAGTTCAAAACTACATCACCTCGAACGACACCACCCAAGCGGCCAAATACCTTGCACAGTTTGCACATTTGATGCGCCAGAGCTTGGAGTATTCGGAACTGGAAGTGATTTCACTGGAAAAAGAGGTGGATTTCTTGCGCAACTACTTGGATATCAACATGAATCTGAGGTTCGAGGACCAACTGAAGTATGAAATCACCATTGACGAAGAAATAGAAGAGGATATTTATGGCGTACCCACCATGATTATACAGCCTTACGTCGAGAATGCGATTGAACATGGCATTCGCTCAAAACGGAACGGTTTCATAAAAATTGATTTTACTTTAATTGACGACAACACCATCCTCTGCACGGTGGAAGACGATGGCATTGGTATGCAAAAAGCAAGGGAGCTTCAGTTGAAAAACCCGAATTTCAAAGACCACAAATCTATGGGGACTAGAATCACCCAAGAGCGATTGGAGATATTGTTGCGTTCAAGAAACTCAGAGGAAAATGCGGTTGAGATAATTGACCTGTTGGATGAAGAAACTGGAAAAGCCCTTGGAACAAAGGTCGAAATTCGTATTCCTATCACGGAAATCCAAATCAAATAACGAGGAAAGGATTTTTCCGGTATCGGCACCCTAGGCGCACCGATACCAGAAAATTCAAGAAATAGCGAGAAAATACTAGGCAAATTTTTTCAATATTACAAAAATTGAAAATATATTTGCCCTAGTTTTCTCATAGTATGTTTGTTTAATCTTCCTGCACCTTAAGTCCCTCCTGGGGTGCGGGATTTTTTTTGTGCAAATACGTGCGTTGTGTGTGTAGATTCTCAAAAGATGCTCAGTGCTGCATCAGCCTTGTGCGTTCAATTCTGCGGGCAAAAATAGAATATTAAAGAATATTTTTTCCGTTAATTGAAAAAAAACTACCGTTCCCTCAAAAATTCCTACCGTTCCCTCACAGAACCAACCATTGCGTAAATATAGGTTTTTTCTCCAAACTGTAAAAAGTACCTTTGCTAATAAGTTTTCTCATAGTATGTTTAATTCTCCTACACCTATTCTTCCCTTCTTTGGTGTAGGATTTTTTTTTGCCTAAACTCAAGGTCAGCGTTATAATGCTTGTGCTGGTTGCCACAAGGTTTGGATTTGAAATTACCAGCAATGTTTTTTTGTGAAGATTTTGGAAATGATGCCTTAACACTAGGCAACTTGATTTGTGAAGATTCATTCTCTCCCTTTCCAATTCTGTGCCAAGGGCTAAAAGATTGTAAAAAATAAAATCTATTTTCTACTGAAAACGAATAGTCTTATTCTCTCCTTGTCCTGTTTCTAGCTTTTTACGAGCAACAAATTCCATTCCTTAGTTACCACTTCCTAAACCAAACCTACCGTTCCCTTGTGAAACCTACCGTTCCCTAAACACCGCTTGCGAGGGAAAATTAAAACCTGCTCCTTTGCACTGTGTAGTTTTCTCATAGTATGTTTAGTGCTCCTACATCAGCCTTAAGCCTCCCTTGATGTAGGAGTTTTTTTTTTGCCTAATTCTTGGCAGCTACTTCAAATTCCACTTCCAGCCTGTTTCCCTTTTCATCCACCAATGATAGCTTGTGTTTTCCCGCACTTGGATTCAGTTCAAGTTCATGAAAGGTCTTGGTTTGTCCAATGAAACTATTGTCCAAATGCCAATAGACTGCTGTTTCGGGCAGTCTGTGCGCCATCTTGAAGACCGTTCGACCGAGCGTACCATCCAAATCTACTGGGATGTAAATCTTGGCACCTTTCCTAGGGTAAATCATTTGCATCAAGCTGGCAGTCTTATCGTCCGACACTTGGCAGTCGTTGCGGAAGGGCGGCAAGGGCTTGTAGCTCGGATTTTTCATCTTAAAATAGTATTCTTCAACCGGTGGAAGCACAAACCAAGGCTTGTTGACCATATTTAAAGGTGCTTCGCAATTGCTGTTCACTTGCCAAACACCAGTTTTGTCAAAATGAACCAGTTGATGGAAGGGGCAGGGTGGGGCATTTACCCCCTTTTCGTTTACATAAACAGTGTCTTTTTCGCAAAAATCAATTGCGGCAAAGCCACTTTGCTTGCAGACTGCCATTTTTTTCATGGCATCAAACGGTGGGTCGAACCAACGTGAAGCAGGCAAAACGTTGAACACCTCAAAAAGGATGGGCGCTGCCGCATAAACGCCAACAAGGCCGGGCCGTCCTTCCCCATCGGCATTGCCTGCCCAGACACCTACCACGTATTTTGGCGATACACCAATCGCCCAGGCATCCCGAAACCCAAAGCTAGTGCCTGTTTTCCAAGCAATTGGCCTGCCCGATTCGAAACGTTCCCAGTCACCTTGCGCTGTTGGGCGTTCAAGCTCCTCCATCGCTTCAAAAGTGTACCAAATGGCATCGGCTGTGAGCAATGGTGCTTCGGCCTGCAAAGCTTTCTTTTCATCCGTATTAGCTGAAATCAGGTATCGGGGCTTGTCAAAAGCAGCGGAAGCATAGCGGCCATTATTTCTGTAAAACTGCCCAAGTGTCCGTGCCATGCCACCATAAATCCCGACCAAATCCCAAAGAGAGCCTTCTGCACCACCCAATGCCAAGGTCAAGCCATAATGTTTAGGGGGATTGGTCAAAGTTGTCATTCCTAATTTCTTTAGGTTGAAGTGGAATTTTTCAACGGAGTAGTCTTGCAAAAGCCTGATGAATGGGACGTTCAAAGACTTCGACAATGCGAGGTTTGCAGGTACCACACCATCGTAAGTCTCCATATAATTCTCTGGTTTATAACCACTTATTTGCGTTGGAATGTCCGTGAGCAAGCTTTTGGGCAAAATGCGGCCTTCGTTCAATGCGAGCGCATACAAAAAGGGTTTGAGAATGCTTCCCGTGCTTCTGGCAGCCTTGATGATGTCCACATCTTCCCCGTTTTCAGGCCCTGTTTCGGGGGCATTGCCGATATAGGCAACGATGTTTCCGGTTTCAACCTCTTGCACCAAAATTGCCAAATTGTGAATTTGGTTGCCTTTCAGGTTCATGCTTTTGCGAAGCGCCAATTCATTCAAACGAAGCTGCAATGCGGGGTCAATGGTGGTCGTCAGTTTTGTGAAACGTTTGTGACCTCGTTTGAAATTTTCCGCAAAAGCACGGTCCAACAGGTGCGGGGCCAATCTTGGGAGTGGGTGGGGTTTTTCCGGCAGAATTTCATCGGATGCCAAATCGAACGTTGTTTGGTCAATTGTGCCATTCTCCAATAACCGCTTGAGCAAGCGATTCCGCTTTTGAAAAAGCGCATTTCTATTCCTGCCAGGGTGGATGAGCGCAGGACTATTGGGCAAAACTGCAAGGGTAGCGGCCTCTCCCCAAGAAAGGGCCGCTGGCTTCTTG
>JADLHE010000553.1 GCA_020848965.1 Saprospiraceae bacterium | reverse complement strand
CTGTCGGTAGGATTTCAGGCTGGGGTGGTACAACGCACCGTCAATTTTGGCAATATCACCTTTGAAGACCAGTTCAATGGCACAACAGGCTACTCCGACCCATCCAGCGAGCGACTGCCAGAGAACAATTTTGCCTTCGGCGATTTCTCCGTTGGCCTGAACTATGTCTTTTCTCCGAAAGGGTCGAAATTCAAGGTGTTTGCAGGAGGTGCCATGCACCATTTCCACAAGCCTTCGATGAGTTTTTACTACCGCACGGACGATAATACCTTGGTTCCCAATAACCGATTGGCACCAAGATACTCAGCACAACTCAGTGCCATTGTTCCCGTCACCAAGACCATCAATTTTCTGCCAAGGGCCATTTTCGACAAGCAAGACAACCACATGAAGCTCGATGTGGGCGGCAATTTCCGCTTCGGCCTCAGCGATTACCGCATTGTTTACCTCCATCTTGGCTCTTATGCTCGCCCGGTCAGGGATTTCGACGACAAATACCGTTTGGATGCCATCGTTGCCTTGGTCGGCATTGAGTTCAACAATGTGCTCATCGGAACCTCCTACGACATCAATCTGGGCAAATTGGCAGGCTACAACCGCAGGACTTTTGAATTGTCGGTGGCTTATTTGGGCGACTATGAGGATGACTTGATACTTTGTCCAAAGTTTTAATCTGGAGTCATTCCCATAAACAGAGAAGGCCCTTGACCACCCTCAAGGGCCTTCTCTGTTTTTAGCCAAGGCCAAACATGGGCACTCAGTATTTTCCGGTATTCTTTCATTTTTTTTCCACATAGTTTTCCACACCCAGTTTCGTTGACAATCAACGCATTCACCATTAAAAAACAATTGAATGAGTAGATGAGACTCGGTGTAAAGTATTGATAATGAGTGACTAAGTAAAAATGGGCGAAATTTCATCCACATCCCACCGTTGATAAAAAACGGGAAAATTTTTTCGGCAACTAGCCAATTGCGGCCTATCTTCGTCGTCCTATCTATGAGAAAAGCTACACACCGGGTTAATCTTCCGTGAAACATTATTGGTTGGGCAACCGTAACAGAAGGGAGCATCTGTGAACGAACAGTTTTGAGCGTTGCCTCAAGAATACCTACCGTTCCGTAAATAGGTATGACCGCTAGCGGGTTAAGTATTGCGCAAATTGATATGCGTTCGTACCTTTATGCGAAGTTTTTAAATCCTTTTGTCTATAGTATCAGTAAGTTAGATAGGCTCCTGCTGCATAACGTTGTAGCAGGACTTTTTTTTGCCCACCATTCAAAGTATCAAAGCCAGAAGGACGGACATTTTCTGCAATGCGGCTATCTTTGCGCCGCTTTTACGGATGCAATGAATTTGCTCCAATTTTGGCCAAGACATTGGCCAGTTCAAATCATCTAAAACATATCAGCAATGAATTTTGACCTTATCGTAATTGGCAGCGGCCCCGGTGGCTATGTGGCGGCCATTCGTGCTTCGCAATTGGGCATGAACGTCGCCGTGGTGGAGCGTGAATCTTTGGGCGGCATCTGCCTGAACTGGGGTTGCATCCCTACCAAAGCACTGTTGAAGAGCGCACAAGTGTTTGAGTACATAAAACATGCTGCCGATTACGGCATCACCGTTGACAAAGCTTCCCCCGATTTCGACAATATCATAAAGCGCAGCCGTGGCGTGGCCGAAGGCATGAGCAAGGGCATCCAATTCCTTTTCCGAAAGAACAAAATCACGGTGATTGACGGAACAGCCAAGTTGCTTCGTGGCAAAATGGTGGAGGTCACTGCTGCCGATGGCAAAAAGACCGAGTACTCCGCCAACCATATCATGCTGGCAACTGGTGCAAGGGCCAAGGCGCTACCCAACCTGCCCATTGATGGCAAAAAAATCATTGACTACCGCAAGGCAATGTCCCTCGAAAAACAACCCAAGAAATTGGTAGTTGTTGGTGCTGGCGCAATTGGGGTCGAGTTCGCCTATTTCTACAATACCATTGGTACAGAGGTGACCGTGGTGGAGTTTTTGGAGCAAGGCCTTGTGCCACGGGAAGACATAGAAATATCAAAAGAACTGACGAAAATCTTCAAAAAAGAAGGCATCAACGTGCTGGCGAACACCTCCGTTGAATCGGTGGACACATCGGGCAAGACCTGCAAAGTGAAAACAAAAGACCGCAAGACTGGCGCAGAGACCATCATAGAATGCGATGTGGTGCTTTCAGCCGCTGGCGTCACGCCCAATACCGAAAACCTTGGACTCGAAGCACTCGGTATTGAAACCGACCGTGGCATCGTGAAGGTGGATGAATTCTACCGCACCAATGTACCGGGCATCTATGCCATTGGCGACATCGTGCCTGGGCCAGCATTGGCGCACGTGGCCAGTGCGGAGGGCATCATTTGCGTGGAAAAAATTGCAGGGCACCACCCTCAGCCATTGGACTACAACAATATTCCAGGCTGTACTTATTGCTGGCCTGAAATAGCTTCGGTTGGTTATACCGAACAAGCCGCAAAAGATGCGGGCTATGAAATCAAGGTCGGTAAATTCCCCTTCACGGCTTCCGGCAAAGCGAAGGCAAGCGGCTCAGCCAGCGGTTTCGTGAAGTTGATTTTCGATGCAAAATACGGTGAGTTCCTAGGTGCGCACATGATTGGTGCCAACGTAACAGAGATGATAGCAGAGGTGGTGGTCGCTCGCAAATTGGAAACGACCGGCCAAGAAATCATCAAGGCCGTACACCCGCACCCGACCATGAGCGAGGCAATCATGGAAGCAGCAGCGGCAGCTTATGGCGAGGTGATTCACCTTTGATTGCGCAGCAATAGCAACTAAAAAAGCCCGATGGTCAACACCACCGGGCTTTTTAGTTTTTGGGAAACTTTAGAACTAAAGCCCCACTGCTTTTTTGAACTCGGCATCATCAGGTTTCACGCCAGATGGGAAAAAGCTCACCAATTCGCCTTTTTCATTGACGACGTATTTGCAGAAGTTCCAAGAAGGTGCTTGGTCGTTCCAGCCGTTTTTGTCTTTTTTCGACAACCATTGGTAAAGTGGGTGCGTGTCATCGCCTTTCACGCTAATTTTTTGGAACATGGGGAAGCTGACGCCATAGTTTTTGGAGCAAAAACTGGCAATATCCTCGTTGCTGCCCGGTTCTTGTCCCATGAAATTATTGGCTGGGAAGCCAAGCACCACCACTTTATCGCCATGTTGCTTGTAAAATGCCTCCCAATCAGCGTACTGGGGAGTATAGCCGCATTTGGATGCAACATTCAGCAAAACGACTTTTTTGCCCTTGTACTGTGTGAAGTCAACCATTTGGCCAGACTCCAGTTCCGGCATTTTGAACTCATAAAAAGCGTTGGATGCCGTAGTTGAGGGCATATCGGCTGGCCGTTGTCTTGCGCTTTGGCTGGAGCAAGAAATAAAACCTATGACAGAAAGCAGAAACGAAAACAGTTTTTTCATGTTGATAATTTTTTGGCCTTAAAACAGGTTTAATCCGAAAAGGTTTATAACCATTCAGTTTACTGCCTGATTTTCAATGGATTGTAGGTTGTTTTGTTGAAAAACCTTGTGGGTGGATTGCCGAAGATAAGAACCATCACCCTTCATTTTTGGCTGACATTTACCCAACAAAGGGCAATCATAAGGCTAAAATTTTTGTTTTATCGAAAAAATGCGGTTCTTACGTGCTCATTCTTAGGCAGTTATAAAAATCAGGCACGCTTTTGTGAACATTGCCAAACCATAACAAACGTACATGACTATGAGAGGTCATCAATCGCCTTCCATTTATTCTATTTACCATAATGCCCTGCCATTCTATTTGGATAGGGTGGACGTCTGTGCAGTGGACGAGGAGACCCCCGGCTTTGCCGATGCGTTCTTGGACGAACTGTTGAGCGGCAAGCTGTCCCGGCAATTGGATACCAAGGGTATGTCCGCCGACAAGTTGCGCCACCTTTATTTCGAGGCCAGGAACTTCCAGAAAATCCACGGGGCAAAGACCTTTTCTTTCGGGTTTCCCCTGTTCATAGACACCTTCAACAGTGACTTGGTGGTAGCGCCTGCCTTCATCTGGCAATTGGAACTGGAAGCCGCCCAAACGAAAGTGGATGCTTGGGTGCTGAAGCCTTCTGAACAGCACCATATCCTTCCGAATTATCGTCTGCTTGAGCATTTAAAGGAAAAATATGGCATTGACCTACGTCAGCGTGCGGAGGAAATGGCCTTCTCGAAAAAAATAGAACCAGAACAGCTTTTTGCCTTCTGCAATGAGCTTGCCGCTAGGCTGAACCTTGAGGTGCATGGCCATTCTACCGAAATCATTCCTTGCCCCGGTATTGACGAAATAGGCGATTTCACTCAAAACGGCGCATTGCACTGGTCGGGTGTGCTGGGCATGTTCCCACCGCAGCACAGTCGCTGGACGCCAACAAACACAAGGCCGGAGGAGGTTTTTGTAGCATCGCCTTCGGCAAATTCGGACGAGTTCATTTTTGCCTACCAGCCAGATGACCCTGAGCAGACTACTGCCTTGGAAATCATTGGGAAGCAAAGGATTGCCGTAGTGGAAGGCGAAGACGCCTTGGGCAAAGCCCAAACATTGGTGAACCTCCTAATCAATGCGCTTTCGAATGGGCGCAAGTGTCTGGTGGTGTCAGAGCGCACCCAAGCCATGCAATTCACCCAGGAATTGCTTGCAAAAGCTGGCATTTTCCAATACCATTTCCTGTTGGACGACGCATTGACCGATAAAATGCCGTTGTTGGAAGTGCTAAGAACGGCAGCTAGCGGCGGTGGGCGTGAGGTCCCGCATAGTGCACAGGATTTTAATGCAAAAAAGACCAAGTATTTGCAGCTTCGGGGAAATGTGCAAGCCGCTTATCAGGCGGCGAAGGGCAAGGTGTTTGGCGATAAGGATTGGACGGAAACCGTAGGCTTGTTGATGGCCAGCAGTAGGGTAGAGGGCAAGGAGCGGCTGGCCAGCCATTTGAATGCCGCTGATTTTGGCTTCTATCCGGCTGAGCACGGTCAGCTCGTGGCCGACATATTGCGGAGCGAGCCACTTTTTGAAGAGGTGAAAACGCTCACGCACCCCTTGTCCAATTTGAACGACCAGGTTTTCATAAATGCCGATGTCAAAAAAAGCAAGCAGTTCGTGGAGACGAACCTGCGTTTATACTTGGCAAAGACCAATGAATTGCAGGGCGAGTACATTAGCCAAACGGATAGTTATGCAGCTAGGCTAAAGGAACATTACAGAGAGTATTTTATCAACCTGGACTCCTTGGCGAAGTCGCTGCACGAGAAAATCCAAAACCACACTGCGCTGTTGGGCAGTGGTTTCGCAACGGCGGGTTCCAGCGCTTTTGAGTGGCCGTCCTTCTTTTCATCGAAAAAGAAAAAGATAAAGGCTGCGCAAGAAGAAGTGGCAAAGGCATACCGGGCTTTCTTGAAGAATTACGAAACGAACCCTTATTTCGATTTCAGCTTTGCACCCTGCAAAGACGGTGAAAACATCCCTAGAACCAGCGAGAACATCGTGAACTTCCGTACTGCCTTGGCCAGTTGGTACAGCGGTTCTGACATATTGGTGCAGGAGGAGGTCATGCGCCTGAACAGCAAAACGGCCCACCCAAGCCTCGACGTGAAGGAGCAAATCACCACGCTGGAGTTTGGACTGAACACCTTGATTGAAGAAATCAATGAATCGGGTTTGTACCAAAAGCCTTTTGACAATAAAACATTGACCATTCCGCAGCGCCAAAAGTATTTGGAGAGCATCATGGAACAATTGGAGGCTACGCAACTCAACCTCCGTGATTTCCCGCAGTTCCACGCTTGGCAGAGCAATTGGCTTGGCTTGGGTGCCTTGGGGCAAAAAGTGATACGGGCGCTCGTGAAAGTGAAGCCCGGCGACTGGGTGGCGGCATTTGAAAGCTGGTACTACAACAGCTTATTGTCCAAGGTGCAGTCATCGGCATTGCCAGAGGACAATAAAGCCATAGAAGAATGCAACGAAGCTTGGGGCCAACTTAGGCCGTTGATTTTCAATCAGTTAACTGCCCTTTGGCAAGAACGCCAAGCCAACGAGCTAAAGGTGCTCAAAAAGAAAAACAAGCAGGCATGGCAGGTGATTTTCGATAAATCGGGGCAAAAAGCAGCGGTCAATATGCCATTGTCGGCGATTTTTGAAAACAGCTTTGACGCAGTCACCGCTTATTTGCCCATCCTGTTCGTCACACCGCACGTTGCCTTGAACGAATTGCCAGCAACGCCAGCTTATTTCGATTATGTGGTGTTTGACGAGGCCAATAAATTCCCGGTTGAAACTGCCACGGCCATTGCCCCGCTGGGGCAAAAACTGGTGGTAATGGGCAGTAATGACAGCTATGGGAACGAAACGAGCCTGCTACAGTATGCGCTCGAAAGTGGGGTGCCTTCGGCACTTATTTCCAATCGCTATGAGCCACCAACGCCAATCGCTGGCTTGGTGGAAGCCGAAAATGCCCTGTACGGCCAACGTGTTAGCTATCAAGTGGACAATGTAGAGGGGCGGTTCCACGAACTGGAAGGTACGAACGATACCGAGGCGCAGCATGTCGTTCGGTTGTTGAACCAAATCAAACAGACACCACAGCGGATTTATCCATCGGTGGGAATTGTTGCCTTCACGGTCGAGCAGCGTGACCTCATCGCCAATTACTTGCTCAAGCTGAAGCAGCAGAACGCATTGGGCAGCGAGCGGATACACCAACTCGAAAGGAATGGCATGGGGGTTTACCATATAGATGAGCTGTTCGGGCAGTATTTCGACATCCTGATAGTTTCCTGCGCTTACGGAGCGGTGAATTTGAAGGGCGAGATGACAAAGAAAATGGTGTTCCTCAATACTCCGATTGGCGTGAGCCATCTTCGAATGTTGATAAACAAGCCTGTGCAGACCTACCACCTAGTACATTCATTACCAGATGATTATATCCAGCAAATCGAAGCAAAAAAATGG
>JADLHE010000552.1 GCA_020848965.1 Saprospiraceae bacterium | reverse complement strand
TTGCTAGTGATGGGTGTTTGCGCTTGGCTGTTATTGCTTATAACGACCACCTCGTTTTTGACCTTCACTTCTTTTACTGCTCGATTCGAATGGCGTTGAACGCCCGATTTTGCTGAGTTTTGTTCATTGATTTCTTCTTTTGTAGCCCTTCTTGCGATTTGCTCATTGATTTCTGCCTTGGTAGCCCTTGTTGCAGTCTGCTCATTTTGCTTCGCAATAGCGCCCTCAGCTTGCGCCACTGCTGGTTCGGCCTGCGTGGTGGGCTTCGTTGGAACTGGTTGATTTGGCGTTAAAACTTGGCTTCCATTGCCCATTTTGCTGGAAATCGTGAAAACCAGACCGCCACCAGCCAGTGCTGCTGCGCAAAACCAAAACCAGATGGGCACCCGACGCCTGCGTTTTTCCTTGAAAAAATCGGGGTCTTCTTCGACGATTTTCCCGAAGATGCCATCCTGCATATTCTCCCAACTGAAAGCGGGGTCGTCCCAGCCTTGGCCATCCTTGCGGCCATTGGCATCATCCATATTTTGAGTAGAATCTTTCATAGGCTAATCGAATTATTGGCAACAAAATGCTGCATGAGCCATTGTCTTGCCCGCATAAATTGTGAGCGGGAGGTTTCAGCACTGATGCCCAGTTCTTGGCCAACTTCATGGTGTGAGTATCCTTCCAAAGCCACCAGCGAAAAGACTTGGCGATAACCTTGTGGCATTTGCGTCAGCACTTTTTCGGTCAATGCGGGGTCGAGGTGGCTGAGGTCCATTTCTTCGTTCAGGCCGTTCAGCACGGTGTTGTTTTCCAAATCCTCGAATTCCTGCTTTTTGTCCCGGACGAACATCAGGCACTGGTTGACGGCGATTTTGCGAAGCCAGAACTTGAACTCGCCCCGGTTCGGGTCGAAGCTTTGGATATTGAGGAACAGCTTGGCGAAAATCTCTTGCAACAGGTCTTTTTGGATGTCTTTGTTGCTGGTATAATCCTTAACGATGGTGAAAACGTAGGGCACGCACGCCTCGTACATGGCCTTGAAAGCAGTCTGCTGCTTCTGCTGGCATTGTTTTATGACCTCGTTTGATACCAAACCTTTGAATTGATTTTCGCTTTATTAAAAGCGAGAAAGCCCACAAAAAATGGGCTTTCCCGTTGAAACTCTAAATGGATTCAAGTTATTTTAGAAGCAGTCTTCTATCGCTTCGTTTAGTTCTTCATCACTATTTACTGTGACAACTTCGCCAGTTTCGACCTTGGTCAAGCTCAATGGATAGTCGAACCCAATGAGGAAATTAGTGCCTGAAAAAGACTCCAATGCAGCCATATCAGCGATGGACACAGTATTGCCATTGACATCAATAACTTGAATTGGGAAGACAAAATCATAGCACATGTACTGACCAAACACTACGGTAGTAGAATCAACCGGGTCAATTATCTGGAAGCAGCTCATCATGGCGTTGTTCAATTCGTCATCGTTGTTCACCACCAACTCAGTGCTGTCGGGTGCAATCAATGTCAAAGGGAATTGGAAGCCTGTGAAGCCGCCAGACATGATGGCCACTGCGAACTCATCATTGTTGTTGACGGTTGTTGTGCTTCCATCTGCATTTACTAGGCCAATGGGGTAGCTGAATTGATAGCATGCGAACCCATCAGGGTTGCAGCCACCGCCCATGCCGCCGCCGCCATTTGGGTCTGTGTTGCAGGCTGCCAAAAGGTCGAACAAGTCTCCACCTTCGGTTACCAAACTCACTGTGCCATCGAGGCTTTCAACTGAAATTGGGAATACAAAGCTGTAATCGTTGCCATCAGACAGGTAGGAAATCAATTCGTCCTGATTGTTGGCAGTAACAGGGTCATTGCCTTGGCTCACGATTGAAACCGGATAAACCAATTGCAAGCAGGAGTTTTCAAAAGAAATGTCCCAAGCTGGGAAATAGTCTCCTCCTCCAATCACAATGGTACTGTCGCTCCAGTCGGTTGGGATACATGCAGCGAAAAGCGCACCCAATTCGTCGGCATTGTTCACGGTTTGCGTAGTGCCATCGGCCAGCGTCACGTTCAATGGGTAAACGAAATCAATGGGGTAGTTGGTGCTGTCCAATAGCAGTTGGTTCATCTCGTCATCCGAGTTGATGGTAACCGTGGTACTGTCCAGCAGGAGCAGTGTGTACGGATAATCAATGGTAACGCAGCCGATAATCAGTTCATCATCGTCAGCCACTGAGCGGGTGAGCAGGCCGTTTGTGACCGTAAGTGTGGAGTCAACGGGGTCGGTGATAACTTCCGTGTTGTTGATTTCTTCTTTTTTGCAAGAAGCAAATGCAACGAGCACGAATAGGAGTAGGAACGAAAAAAACTTAATGGATTTCATGTTGTACATTTTTTTAGTTAGAAAATCAAAGCATTTGCCCTACCATATGCAAGCTGGCCTCCGAGCGTTGCACCGTGTTTGATTTTTTTTGAAAAAACTTTTTTGGGCAAAAAAAAGCGGCCTTGGCAAGTGCATGCCAAGGCCGCTTTTTTAAGCTGGAAATAGCCTATTTAAACAGATACCCAACCGTGAACGACCAGCTTTGCAAAGGCATGATGGGGGCGCTAAAAGCCGCATCGTTGCTGGTGATTTCGAGGTGCGAGTCGTTGGCTGGCAGTCGGTGGTCTTTGCGGGAGGGCTGCCTGGTTTCCTTGAACCAAACGTCCTGTTTATGGGCAAAGGCATAGTGGTAAGTTCCCCTGAAATAAAGCTCTTTGTGCCGCTTCAATTCAAAGGAAAGCTCGCCGGACAAGTTCAAGTTGTGGAAACGGCTGCCATAGCTGAGCCGAACTTCCTTACCCCTGAAACGCTCGCCTTCCACTTTGAAGCGACCATAATCATTCTCCGCATTGCCCACCATCCGGTAGTAGCGCAAAT
>JADLHE010000551.1 GCA_020848965.1 Saprospiraceae bacterium | reverse complement strand
GAATGATGAATTGGCATAGCCCCCAATTCATCATTCATCATTTATTATTCATCATTTCATAGATATGTTAGAATCCATCATCAATTCCGCATGGGAAGACCGCTCCATGCTCCAAGATAAGGCTGTCCAAGAAGCTATCCGCCAAGTCGTTTCATTGCTAGATACCGGCAAAGTTCGGGTAGCAGAACCCACCGCCGATGGCGAATGGAAGGTGAACGATTGGGTGAAAAAAGCCGTCATCCTTTACTTTCCCATCCAAAAAATGGAGACGATAGAGGCACCGCCCTTTGAGTTTCACGACAAAATCCCACTCAAAAAGAATTTTGCTGCGCAAGGTGTCCGAGTCGTGCCACATGCCATAGCGAGGTATGGCTGCTTTCTGGAGCCGGGCGTCATTCTGATGCCTAGTTACGTGAACATCGGGGCTTATGTAGGGGCTGGCACTATGGTGGACACTTGGGCCACGGTGGGTTCTTGCGCCCAGATTGGCAAAAACGTCCACCTCAGCGGTGGCGTGGGCATCGGCGGCGTGCTGGAACCACCTCAGGCCGCCCCCACCATTATCGAAGACGACTGCTTCATCGGCTCCCGCTGTATTGTGGTGGAAGGCGTTCGGGTGGAACGGGAATCGGTGCTCGGAGCAAACGTGGTTCTGACGCAATCCACGCATATTATTGATGTAACAGGTTCAACGCCAGTGACTTATAAAGGGCGTGTGCCCGCTGGCTCTGTCGTGATTCCCGGCACCTACTCCCGCCAATTCCCAGCTGGGGATTATGGCGTGTCCTGTGCGCTCATCATTGGCAAGCGCACGGAAAGTACGGACAAGAAGGTGTCGTTGAACGCAGCGCTGCGGGATTATGGGGTGGCGGTATAGTTGAATGCTCCGACCAAGGCTCTGAAAACAAAAAGCCCCGGCCAGCACTGACTGACCGGGGCTTCGTATTTGTTTTCTGTTGAAAAAGCCTACCCCGACTCCCTGGGGGGGATTAGTGTATCGGGGTAGCATAACATACTAAGAGCAATCTGTAATATTTCACAAGGTGTACCGCAAGAAAAAAGAAAACTACCCCTACGCCCGAAGGTTTCAGGGTAGTCCCACACACTATTAGAACACCCACTATTTAGACTTTTAAATGAGTTTCGAATTTTGAGTTTTCAGTTTCGAGTTATGCACCTTGCTGGCCCAACTCAAAACTTAAAACTTAAAACTCGAAACTTAAAAACCAGCCCTACACCTCCATTGGGTTTCGGGCTGGTTCCACACACTATGAGAACACCCAATATATCGTTCACGAGTTTTGAATTTCGAGTTTCGAGTGGGAGGCCCGAACGGTTCAAAACTGGTTTTCAAATTGTCAAAATCAAGTTTTAAGTAGCGGTTTACATTTAAACCGGAACCTAAAAAACTGCCCCAACCGCCACGTAGGCAGCGGGGCAGCCCACACACTATGAGAACACCCAATTATATCTTTTGGTAAAATTATGTCGTGTAGAAAAGGAATTTGCTCTGCTATTGGTAGGAGGAAATTCGTTTTTAAGCCTTCTCATCGGTATTTGTTTTCGCCTTGCGATGTGTTTCTTTTTGCTGTTTGTTCATCGGTAAAGACGCTATTAAGACGAAGAACGCAGGAAAATTTCACACACCGAAAGCATATGATTCGCTAAAATTTTTTCTACCCAATTTGTAAACGTTTGATTCTCAGTTGGTAAGCGCCAGTTTCAGCGGTTGGTTTTTCTTTTTGCCAAGGCAATGGCTGTGCGGCTGTTCCAGCCATTTTCAAAAAAAATCTACTTTTGTTGATGCGGACGTTCTTGTAAAAGCTGATAAAATAACGTCCGGCTCGGCCTCGAAGTTGCCTGACGGCATTTCGCAAGCCCAAGTTTTTCAAAAACAAACCCGTTGCCCATTTGATTCCACAAAAAACAGTGCAAGAAATCCTCGAAACGGCAAAAATCGAGGACGTCATCCAAGACTTTGTCAACCTGCGGCGGCGGGGCGTGAACATGATTGGCCTTTGCCCCTTCCACAACGAAAAAACGCCTTCGTTCACCGTTTCCCCGGCCAAAAACATCTTTAAATGCTTCGGCTGCGGCAAGGCGGGCGACCCCGCCAAGTTCATCATGGAGCACGAGCACCTCTCGTACCCCGATGCGCTGCGTTACCTCGCTCGTAGGTACCGCATCGAAATTCAGGAAATTGAAATGACCCCCGAAGCCGTTGCGCAGCAACAGGCCGAAGAAAGCCTATACATCCTCAACGAGTTCGCCCGCCAGTTTTACCAAGACCAGCTTTTTGAGACGGACATGGGCAAGAGCATCGGCTTGAGCTATTTCAAGGGGCGGGGCTTTCGGGAGGATACCATCCGCAAATTCGGCCTCGGCTATGCGCCCAACGAGTACGAGGCTTTTGTGAAAAAGGCCACCCAAGCGGGCTACAAGCTCGACTTTTTGAAAAAACTGGGCCTTGCTTCGCAATACGACAAGGATTTCTTCCGCAACCGGGTGATGTTCACCATCTACAACCTGAGCGGGAAGCCCATCGCTTTTGCTGGGCGCATCATGGAAAAAGATGCCAAGGCGCCCAAGTATATCAACTCGCCAGAGACGGAGATTTACGTCAAAAACAAGGTGCTTTACGGCGCTTTCCACGCCAAAACGGCCATCCGAAAGGCCGATGAATGCATCCTCGTGGAGGGCTATACCGACGTGATTTCGCTGCACCAGGCAGGCATCGAGAACGTGGTGGCCAGTTCTGGCACTTCGCTCACCGAGGGGCAGATTGC
Organism: Saprospiraceae bacterium; assembly: GCA_020848965.1. Taxonomy (GTDB): domain Bacteria; phylum Bacteroidota; class Bacteroidia; order Chitinophagales; family Saprospiraceae; genus UBA6168. The sequence continues at coordinate 3,954 of JADLHE010000551.1, read as the reverse complement.
GCTCATCAAGCGGTTTACCCCGAACATAAAAATCCTCTACGATGGCGACTCGGCTGGCGTGAAGGCCGCTCTTCGTGGTCTCGACATGGTGCTGGAGCAGGACATGAACGTGCGGGTGGTGCTCATCCCCGATGGCGACGACCCCGATAGTTACCTGCAAAAAGTGGGGGCAACGGCTTTTCAGGCGTTCATTGACGAGCAGGCCAAGGACTTTATCCTTTTCAAGACCAACCTCTTGCTGGCCGAAACCAAGGGCGACCCCGTGCGCAAGGCGGGCCTTGTGCGGGACATCGTGGATAGCATCAGCCGGGTGCCCGACCCTTTCAAGCGCTCCTTTTATGTGAAGGAATGCGCACGGGTGATGGAGCTGGAAGAGGAGGTGCTGATTTCGGAAACGAACAAGGCCGTTCGGCAAATCCTGCAAAAAAGGGACGACGCCCGGCGCAAAAAGCCGGAGGTTAGGGTGAACATCGTGCCGGAAGGTGGCGACGGTGAGTTTCCGACCGAAGCGCCACCTGATTTTCAGGATTTTGTCCCGGTTGGCGAGCCACCTAGCAAACGCACAGCGGGCCATGAGTTCCAAGAGCGGGACATTGCCCGGATTTTGGTGGAGGCTGGTGGCAAGATTTACGATGAAAAGGAAAACCTCACAGTGGCCGAGTTCGTGTTGGGCAATATCGAGGATGTCTTGGAGGATTTTGACAATGAGGCTTACAAGCTGATTGCAAAAGAGGCCATGCAGTTGGTGCTGGATAAACAACCAATCAATACGCAGTATTTTATTGGACACAGTGACCAGATAATCAGTGAGTTGGCTGTGGATTTGTTGCACTCGCCTTGGGAGTACAGCCCCGGTTGGGCGGAGCGGGAGCTTTACCTCTCCAGCCAAAAAATGCCGGAAGAGAATTTCAACAAAGATAGCCTCAGTGCGCTTTTGCAATTTAAGCTGCGCAAAATCATACGCCTTGGCGAGAAGAACCAACTGCTTTTAAAGGCAGTGCCAAGCGATGACCCCTCGCAACTGATGCGCTTGATGAAAGTGCAGATGAAACTCAACGAAATGCGCAATGAGTTGATGAAACAAGTGGGAATGGTGGTGTTGAAGTAGGGCGGGAATTTTGATTTGTTTGAGGCTTTCGTTCTGTTCGAAGTGCAGCAAACCGTTTAATTCTGGTTGCTGCGCGTATTGTTGCTGCCCACTTGAACTGGAGAGGCGGGAGGGTTGTCACTCAATTGGAACAGCTCTTTGCTAGGCATGGGCTTTTCGGAGCGAAGCTGCTCGGTGCCATCTTTGCGCAGCAACACCAAAGTGAATTCATTTTTATCAACATCGTGGTAATCGTACATGCGGCGGAAGGTGCGAGGGTCGGAGAAGACTGCAATCCAGATGTCCCGTTGTACGACCCCGGCTGAATCGGCCCGAAGCCATTGGCGCTGTAGCTTGAGGTCTGCATTGGAGGTGTCACCCGCAAACAGCAGCAGCCGCCGAACGCCTTGTGCATTGGCATGTGTGGCTACAAGTGCAGCTACTAAAAGGATGGCCAAAAACAATTTCTTCATTGCTGCGCAAATATCGCACTTAACGCAAAGTCTGGCGATGATTTTTTTGATTTGACGCCAAATGGCAGTTCAAGTTTGATATTATCTTTTGAAGACGATATTGTCAGAGTCCAAGTCGGCTAAGCTCATGGCTGCTTGAATATCGTTGCAAGGGTTCAAGTCCCCATTGTTTTCGATTCTAAAAGCGGAATAGCCGTGTGAAAAGAGTTGTTTTGCCGCTGTTTGATGCGCCTCGTTCTGACCCGAAGATAGCAAATACTCCATGACGATGACTGGGGATGCCGACTCGAAGAATGGCTCCAAGCCTTCCAAAACCTGTGGTTCTGCGCCTTCTACGTCAATTTTGATGATGCTGGGCCTGATGTTCTCACTCAGGAAAAAATCTGCCAAACGCTGGCCCTGTACTGCTATGGGTTGCGCCGGATTGTTTTTCATCCATGCCGCATTCGTTTGGGGCACGAGGGTATTGTATTCCGAATAAAGTGGAGGGAACTCGTTGAAAACCAAGCTGGTATTCTCATTGGATGCGGCCCGATGGAGTGGGGTGGTGTTGGAGTAAGGGCGCAGGTTTTTCTCCAAAATGCCGAATGTGGATTTTGAAGCCTCGAAGGCCAAGACCTGCCCGTTTTTCCCCACCAATTGCGAAGCAAGCAAGCTGAAATAGCCAAAATGTGCGCCTACGTCGCAAAAGCTGTCCCCGGGTTGGAGGTTTTTCATCAAAAAGCGGGCGAGCCGTATTTCGGAGTCATGGGTTTTTGCGCCGAACAGGTAAATCTCCGTTGCTGCGGGTAATACAAGTTCCATTTCGGCACCAAAAAATGTCGTAGCTCTCGCTTGTTTCCCCCGATTCGTGAAGGGGTAAACGAACCTCCAGAAGCCGACAGATTCGATATAGCGTTTTGGGTTGGCAAGCAGGCGGGCGAAGATACTTCCACGGGCCAGCCTTTCAATATCCTTCAATTTTTCGGCTAATTCTTGCATAGGTGGGTCAGTGTTTTGCCTTTATTCTGCGTATCCTACGAGGGTTGAACCACATCCAAAAGCCTGAAAATGAAAGGGTTATCAGAGCCAAAGAGGTAATGGTGGTATAGCTGGTTTTGATGGGATTGTTTTTTGTGCCGAACAGTCGGTCGAGGATGGTGCCATCGTGCAGGTGTTCCACAAAATCATGGAGGCGGGCCTCTTCGGAAAGCAATTTGCCAGTTGTGCAATCGATTTGAAACTCGGTGTAGTGCTTTACAAAAACCACTTTGGCAATGCCTTTGTCTGGTCGAATATCAATGCGTTCGATTTGTCGGTCGAGGCTTAAAGAAGAGATTCTTGCCAATGCGATTTTTTGAATGCTATCCAATGAAATCCAAGCATCGGCGCTTGTGTTGGAACCAGTTATTGTGGGTGGGGCAATGCCAGTTTGTCGTTTCCACCCAAGTAAGACTCCCGTTATGCCAATCAGGAACATAAATGCAAACAACGGAACAGCCACTAGTTTGTGAAGACGGCGGTAAGCTCTGGTCTTGCTGGCTAATTGTTCTGTTTGCTGTTGCATGGAAATCCCGCAAATGGTTTGCAGGGCAAAGCTAAGAAAAGCGACGATTTAGGATGCGACACTAGGAATGTGACAGCCTTCATTCCCTCATCCCTTCTTTCCAGCCAGCCCTTGGAAGCCCCGCATGATGCCCCGGTCGGCTTTGCGCAGGAACTCAAGGATATTGTCCCGGTCCACCGTTGCCTCAATCTCGGTTTCTATGATTTCGATGGCTTGCGTGGTATTGTAGCCCTTCACGAAAAGGATGCGGTAAACGTCCTGTATAATATGGATTTGCTCGGCGGTGAAGCCTCTGCGGCGGAGGCCCACGGAATTGATGCCAGCATAGGAAAGTGGCTCACGGGCGGCTTTTACATAAGGTGGTATGTCCTTGCGGACCAAAGAACCGCCGCCCACGAATGCATGGGCACCTATTTTGACAAATTGCTGCACGGCGGTCAGGCCGCCCACATTCACAAAATCTTCGATTTCGATATGGCCAGCGAGCGTGACGCCATTGGCGATGACGCAATTTTTGCCGATGTGGCAATCGTGCGCTACGTGGACATACGCCATGAGCAGGCTGCCAGCGCCGATGGTGGTCTTGTGGCTGGCCTTGGTGCCTCGGTTCAGGGTTACGTACTCCCGAACGATGACGTTGTTGCCAAGTTCTACCAAACTGTATTCCCCTTTGAATTTGAGGTCTTGGGGCACTGCGCCCACCACTGCCCCCGGGAAGATTTTGCAGCCATGGCCGATGCGGGCGCCGTCCATGATGGTCACATTGGGGCCAATCCAGGTGTCGTCACCAATTTCCACGTCTCTTCCAATGGTGGTGAATGGCTCAACCGTAACGTTTTGACCGATTT
>JADLHE010000550.1 GCA_020848965.1 Saprospiraceae bacterium | reverse complement strand
ATATTACGGCCACGCAAACATGGTTGAGCCAATCGGGTTTTTCGTTCCACCTAAGCGCTGCAATGGCAACGGCTGCATTGAGGATGACCAAAAACCAGCAAAGCCAGTCAGCCGATGGCTGAAACACCTGAATTTCACGGTTCAAAGCGTAGGCACTTGCATTGCCCAGCAAGAGCAGCATGAGGTTGTTTTGGAGGTCGTAGAACTTGAACATTTTGCCGGTCATATTCTTATTGTCGGCTGCTACCGCAATGAACATGATTATAAAGATGAGGTAAGCTAAAAGGAAATGAGAGCTGAAGATATTCGAGCTTCCCCAAGTATCAATTGAATACTCCAAAAGGAATGGAATGGATTCGACTATGAGCAAGCCAATGCCAGCTGTGAAGAGTGGCGCTTCCTTGAATTTTGTGAGTAGCGATTTCATGTAGTTGATTGAACTTGTGAATAAATAGACCAGCGCCATTGGAGGTTTGGCTCAGTCGGTTTCAGCAATCAGGCAATCGCTTTAAAGATGAATACCGGGCTAAAGTATCTGTTGCCCGTTTTTTAAGTGCAGTGCAAAGATTTAAAAAGAACTTTGAAATTCAAAGTAAAAAGCCAAAAAAATTTCAAACCAAGCCCTCCGTCAACGCAAAGCGCACCAATTCGGAGGTGGTGCCGAGTTTCAGTTTTTTCATGATGTTCTTGCGATGGGTATAGACCGTGTGGGTGCTCAGCTTCAGTTTACCCGCTATTTCCTTGGCAATCAGGCCATTGGCTACGAGGCGGACGATGTCAATTTCACGAGGGGAAAGTGGGGTAGGGGCGCAATCGGTTTCCTTCGGGAATGACTTTTCGAGTAAATGGTTGAGCACGTTGGTGCAGTAAAACTTTTCGTTGCGGGTGGTAGCTTCAATGGCGTCAACGATTTCTTTTTCACCACAATGTTTGGAGAGGAAGCTGTTCACGCCACTTTCGAGCACTTGGTAGATGGTCTTCTTGTCATCATCTCCGCTGATTATGAGCAGCCTTGACTGTGGCGAAATTTGGCGGACTTTCTCCACGGTATCAGTGGTGAATTTGCCGGGTTGGTTATAGTCCAGCACCACGATGTCCGCTTTTGTCGTGTGCAATTTATGCAGGAGTTGGTGCTCTGAGCTTGCCTCACCTACCAGTTCACAGGACGGAATCTCAGCCAAAATATGGCGCAGCCCAAGCCTGGTCAGGTAATGGGCATCTGCGATGATAATGGCTGATTTTTGCATAGACACTTGGCTTTGTTGGCTGCAAAGCTACGCTATCTACTTGAATTTCTATGTTTATTTAGATTTAATTAAAATTGATTGAAGATGCATTTCCTAATTGCTTGGCAACGCTAATTGAACTGCATGATATATCGTAGCGTGGGGAAGAATGGCAAAAGCGAAACCTTGACTTTTTGGGAAACAAACGAACCATCTTCATTGAAACCATCCCTCAAATATTGATAGGCAGGATTCTTTACAAAATAGGCATTGTAAGCCCCCAATTTAATCTGGTGCTTGATGTTTCTGATGGTGAACTGGTGGTTGAATGAGAAATCCAAGCGATGATAATTGGGCATCCTAAAATTGTTCAAGTCGGTGATAACATTGATTGTTCGGATGATTGTATCACCTGGCTCTCCGTTGGATTGGATTATTTCATAGATTTTGGAGGGGAAAGTAAAAGCTGAGCCTGTGGCAAATGTAAATCCTAATGAGACATCCCAAGATTTGGAGAGTTTATAAAGGCACTGAAGGTTAAAATTGTGCCGCCGGTCTAGTCGGATGGGGAACCGCCGCCCGTTGTTTACCGAATTATTGTCTTTTGAATTGAACTGGCGGTCGGAGTGGGAATAGGTATAGGAGAGCCAGCCACCCAATTTCCCACGTTCCACTTTGAGCAATGCCTCAGCTCCGTAGGCCCATCCTTCGCCGGTAGCGATTTCCTCCTGCCAATTCGTGGCATTGACGGTTTCCAGTTTATTGCCTTGGAAATAGACCAAATTGTCAAACCATTTATAGTATGCCTCAATATCCATTGATACCCAAGAACGGGGTTTTAATTGGGTGCCCAAGGCGAAATGCCACAAAGTTTGTGGTGGGGCAGCTTGGGTGGCGCTTACCCAAAGGTCTTTAGGCAGCCCAATATTGGTTGGGCTTAGCAAATGGAGAAATTGAGCGTTTCGGGCAATGGAGAAATTGTAGGTAATCCAATCATCTTCATTCAAAGAAAACAACAGCCTGGGTTGGAGCACTTTCAGGGTGCGGCCATTTACGAACAATGCAGTGCCCCTGACCCCAATATTGGCCGAAAGGCCATTGTCAAAAGAGATTTCATCTTGAACATAAACATCCAGTTCTTTTGAGATTAGCGGAGTTTTGAGGTAAGAACCAATGGTGTCACGAATGTCGGCATTCAAGATGCTCAAATTGTCGAACCCAATGATGCCGGGTTGGAAACGGTGCTGGATGAGGCTTGCCCCAAACCTCAGTCGGTGTTTTTGAGAGGCGGTGTAATCGAAATCGGATTTTATCCCCAAATCGGTCGTGCTGGACTGGTATTTTTCAAACAGTACATTTCTGGCGATACTGGAGTCATTGTTGAGCACTTCGAGGTCAATCAAGTCTTCGCCATTGTAATAGTAGTTGCTGAAAATGGCTGTGATATTTGCAAAAATTTTGTCAGAAACGACGTGATTCCACCTAAGTGAAGCGAGGTTATTGCCCCATCTTACTACTTTCTCATTGGCAAAAACGGTGATTGTACTGTCATAGTCGTGGAAAAATTCCTGTCGGGTAATATCCAAAAAATAGTCACTGCCCCGGTAAAGGCTGAGGAACAACCTGTCATTCGGCGAAAAGCGGTAATTGATTTTCGCATTTACATCCTGAAAAACATAGTTCAATTTCCGGGTGGCTCCTTCCGGTTTTTTTAGCCTTGAGGTAATTTCATCACTATAGAGGTCAAACAAGGAGCGTCGGCCTGAAATAATCCAGGAGCCTTTGCCCTTTTTGCCCAATGGGCCTTCGAGGGTCAGCAGCAAAGAGCCTGGCCCGAATTCCATTTCACCTTGCATTTGGTGCATATTGCCTTCCTTGGTCTGGATGTCCCAAATGGATGAAATTCGGCCACCATACTGCGCTGGAAAACTGCCTTTTAGGATTTTGGCACTGCGCACTGCTGATGAATTGTAGATGGAATAAAGGCCAAGTCCGTGGCTCGCATTGTAGATGGGGACGCCATCTAATAAAAACAGGTTTTGGTCAATGTCGCCGCCTCTCACCGAAATGCCGCCAAAACCATCGGCTCCCGTCTGAATGCCCGGCAAGGTATATCCAACCCTCAACACATCAGTTTCCCCGCCAAGCGAGGGCAGCCTTTCTGCTTGCTCAAGATTTAGCTCAATACTGCCAAATTTCGTTTCCAGCAAGGAAGAGTCATTGAAATAGGCAACCACGATTTCAGCCATCACGAGCGGGCTTAGTTTCAACTCTTGCCGTAAATTCGATTGCAGCCGCAGGCTAATGGTGTCCACCTGATAGCCAAGGCTTGAGACGTAAAGCATGGTTTCGCCCTCTGGCAAGGTAAGGCTGTAGTGGCCATATTCATTGGTATAAGTGCCTGTCTTGTGCTGAGGGGCGTAAATCGTTGCGTTGATGATATGTTCCCCGGTTTCGGCATCCACTATGAACCCACTGATATTGTGACGCTGAATTTGCGGAATGACGACTGCTGGCCTTTTTACGATAACTATCTGATTGCCAATTACTTCAAAACTGAGGTCGGTGCCATTTAGCAATTGCGGCAGCACCTTGCCCACACGTTCATTGCTGACGGTGATGCTTATGGATTTACCAGCGGGAAGGATATTATTGTTGAAAGAAAGACGGGCGCCTTGGTCTATGATGTCGTATAGAACATCCCTGAGAGGTTGATTGCTTGTGTTTAAGCTGACCCGGTCATCAAGTGGAGATTGTCCATAAACTTGAAAACCAGCGCAAACAACCAATAGTAACAGGTAGAGTTTTTTCATACAGATTTTGGTCGCTAAGGCTATCTGAATACGCTCCTGAGAACAAAGACGGTTTTTGGGAGCCAAAAGTTGGGCTAATTAACAAAAAATGGCTCAACAGTCGTGCATGCTGTTGAGCCATTTTTTTAAGCAAGGTGCCTTACTTATTTCATTCACAGCAAGCGCCTTCCACGGTATAATTGCCGTTGCCAGCTTCCTCGAATTTCATTTTGGGGCAAGATAGCTTCAATGCTTGTATTGCTTCTTGCAATTCTCCTTCTTGCACGGTCAGGGTCTGCAGGCAATTGGTGGCTTGGCTGGTTTTCAGGTCAAACTTCACGCCGTACAAACGCTCCATACCATCAAGTATGGTTGGAATTGGTTGCCCTTTAAAGCTCAAAATGCCAGTATGCCAAGCGACTGGAGCACCAACTTGGTCAGTAGCAAGTTCAATTTTGAGTGCCTTTTTATTGAATCTCAACAGATCGCCTTTGTTCAAAATTTTTGGCTGCTTGGCTCCTTGGATTTCAACTTGAACCTTGCCGGATACCACAAAAACTTCGATTATCTCTTCGTTGGGGTAGGCCCGAACGTTGAAGGAAGTACCCAAAACGGTGACTTTTGCCTCCCCAGCTTCGATGATGAAAGGGCGGGTTTCGTCCCGTTTTACATCAAAAAATGCCTCGCCGTTCAATTTCACGTTTCTTTCCTTGGCGTCAAATCCTGCTATAAAGCTTAGTTCACTGGAATGATTGAGTTCAATTTGGGTGCCATCGGGTAGGGAATGTTCCAATGTTCCATCGGGAGTGGATGCAAGCGTATATAAATCGTCTTTAGTACCGATTTGCCCTTTAAAAACCAGGATGCCGATGGCCAAAACCGCTAATCCGGCGGCAACTCTCAGCCATATCTTCCTTTGGCGCTGTATCGGGACGATGAGGGCATGGGATTTTTCCGCCGCCATTCGCTGCTGAAATGAGGCAAGCCCCGCCTCCATGTCTGGTTGGAAGCGCTCTTTGTAGCTGCCACTCGCCTGCCAAATTTTTGAGAACATTTCGTCGGAGAAGCCATCTGGGTTGCTCCGCCATCCATGCTCATTTTTTTTATCCTTGAAATCCATTTGAGTCTAAAATTTTTTGCCGCTCAGCAATTCAAAAATCATGCGGCAAGGCTCATTTCATCTAATTCGCAAGGGAGACACGAAAACCGTGGATAACCCCCATTTGCGAAGCTAATTTCGTTCATTTTTTTGGCTCCAAATGCAAGTTGTACGACCAACCCATCAACCTTGTTCAAGAAAAGGTGTGATGGCCTCCCGTAACATCCTGAGTGCCTTGGTCATCTGGTTTTCCACGGTTTTGATGGAGATGTTCAGTTCGTCGGCAATCTGCTGGTTTGTCATCTCCTCAAAACGGCTCAGCGTGAACACCAACCTGCACCTTTCGGGCAGTTGGTCTATGGCATGGTGGATGTTTTTCTCCAAATCCTGTCCTTCCAGTTCCTTTGCCACTTCCGTGGAATTGCTCGGAACTGCGGCCAGTTTCTCTTCATCGTCCCATTTGATTTTGCGGTCTCGGATATAATTAAGGGTCTTGTTGACAGCGGCTCGGCGCAGATAGGCTCGTAAAGAAATGTTTACGTTTATATCGGCCCTTCTTCGCCATACTTCCAACAGCACTTCTTGGGCCAAGTCTTCGGAAGTGTGCTCATCCTTTAGTACCCTTGCAATCGTGAGGCATAAAAATGAATAATACTTCCGAAACATCAGCTCCATTGCCTCTCCGTCACGGCTTGGAAGCAATTT
>JADLHE010000549.1 GCA_020848965.1 Saprospiraceae bacterium | reverse complement strand
TGATTTCTTGATGAAGAAAAACAAGATTGATGTCTTCAAGGGGCATGGCTCGTTCGTGAATGCCAATAAAATCAGCATTGCGAAGCCCGATGGCACCACGGAGGAAATCGAAACCGATAAGACCATCATTGCCACCGGCTCGAAGCCTATTGTGCCAGAGGCATTCAATTATGACAAAAAACGCATCATCACCAGCACCGAAGCGCTGAACATTGACGCCGTGCCAAAACGCATGGTCATCATCGGCGGCGGCGTCATCGGCTTGGAATTGGGGTCGGTTTATGCCCGCCTCGGCACCGAAATCGAGGTGGTGGAGTTCATGGACCGCATCATCCCGACGATGGACGGCGATTGCAGCAAGGAACTGCAACGGGTGCTGAAGGGCCTTGGCTTCAAGTTCCACCTCGGCCACAAGGTGAACACCGTGAAGGCCACCAAGAAAGGCGTGACCGTGGAGGTGCAGAAGCGGGACAGCGAAGAAAAATTCAACCTCGAAGCCGACTATTGCCTCGTGGCCATTGGCCGCAGGCCCTACACGGATAATTTAGGTTTGGAAAATGCGGGCGTCGTTAAAGATGAACGTGGCCGCATTGCCGTTGACCACCATTTGCAGACCAACGTACCGGGCATCTACGCTATCGGCGATGTTGTGCAGGGCGCCATGTTGGCGCACAAGGCCGAAGAAGAAGGTGTTTTTGTGGCAGAAACAATTGCCGGGCAACAACCGCATATTGACTACAACCTCATCCCCGGCGTGGTTTACACCTGGCCGGAGGTGGCCAGCGTGGGCCAAACGGAGGAGCAACTAAAGGCGGCAGGCATCCCTTACAAAGTGGGCAAGTTCCCGATGAAAGCTCTTGGCCGTGCCCGTGCCAGCATGGATTTGGAGGGCATGGTGAAAATGCTCGCCCATAAGGACACCGACGAAATTCTAGGCGTACACATGGTAGGGGCCCGTGCTGCCGACATGATTGCCGAGGCCGTGGCCCTGATGGAATTCCGAGCCAGCGCCGAGGATTGCGCCCGGATGAGCCATGCCCACCCGACCTACACGGAAGCGCTGAAAGAAGCTGCACTGGGGGCGACGGGGAATCGGCAGATACATATTTAATGGATATGTATTGAATACGGAAAAGGTGATGCTGCTTCAGTGGCATCACCTTTTTTTGTGGTTATTTTTTATAAGTTTGTAAACCCGAAGGTTTTGTCAAAATACTACATACTATGACCAACGAAGAAAACCACATCCCCGGCATCTACAATTACTGCGACCGCTGGTGCGAGCGCTGCAAGTACACCAATCATTGTTACAGCTACCAAATGGAACTGGAAGCTGGCCTGACGGAGGAAGAGAAGGATATTTCCAATCCAAAATTCTGGGAGTACGTGTCCAACAACATGGCCAAGGCGCTCGACATGCTCCGGCAGCACGCCGAAGAATTAGGCATTGACCTCGACAATTTGCCCGATGTGGAAGAGGAGCCACCAAGCCAGCAAGTGATGGCTTTGGAAGCGCAATGGATGAAGCTACACGATGACTACCTCGATAAGGCCGAAGCTTTTTTTGAAAACAGCAAGGCATATTTCCCCGAAAAAGGACAAGAGTCCATCCGTTGGGTAGAAATGGGCATCAAGGGGGAGGAAGAAACCCTTGCCCGCTGGCAAGATGTGGCCGACAAACGGGAGGTTATCGGCTGGTATATGTTTTTCATTGGAGCAAAGATTAGCCGTGCCATGAACGGCTACGACGAAATCAATGAAGAACATTGGGAAGGCCCGCTTAACAGCGACTCCTACCGTACTTCCCGCATACTCGTCATTGCCATTGAACGTAGTATGGCCGCTTGGCAGGTGTTTTTGGAATTTTTCCCTGAAAAAGAGGACGAGATACTGGATATGTTGGCCTTGCTGGAAAAACTGCGGCGGCAGGTGGTGACCATATTCCCCGATTGGCACAAAACGCTGCCGGAGGTTATCTGGTAATTGCCAAGCCGTTGCACATCCATTTTCCCAACAAGCCCTACCTTTGCTCCGCAACAAACACCTATGGCAAAGCCAATGAAATTATCCGTCGTCATTACCGTCTATAACGAAGAAGAAAACATCCGGCCACTGTTCGACCAACTGGTGGCAGCCCTCAAGGGCATTGACCATGAAATCCTGTACGTGGACGACGGCTCACGTGACGGCACTTTGGCGGAGCTGAAAAAAATCAAGTACGACCGCCTCCGCTTCATCGAGTTCCGCAAAAACTACGGCCAGAGCATGGCCCTCATGGCGGGCATTGACCACGCCGAGGGCGAATTCATCGCCACGATGGACGGCGACCTGCAAAACGACCCCGCCGACCTGCCCGCCATGCTGAAACTGGCCGAAGAAGGTGACTGGGACATGGTGGCGGGCATCCGGGCCAACCGCAAGGATGGCATGTTGCTCCGCAAAATCCCCAGCCTCATCGCCAACTGGATCATCCGCAACTCCACCGATGTACACCTCAAGGACTACGGTTGCGCCCTAAAGGTCTTCCGCAGCGACATCGCCAAAGACCTTGGGCTTTATGGCGAACTGCACCGCTTCATACCCGTGCTGGCAAGGCTGGAGGGTGCCCGTATCACGCAGATGGATGTGCGCCACCATGCCCGACGCTTTGGCCAATCAAAATACGGCCTAGGCCGCACCTTCAAGGTCATCAGCGACCTGCTGCTCATGCTCTTCCTGAAAAAATACATGCAGCGCCCGATGCACCTCTTCGGTAACGTGGGCGTCGGCCTTTTCGCCATCGGGGCACTCATCAACCTTTATCTGGGCATCCTGAAATTGATGGGCCAAGACATCTGGGGCAAGCCGCTGCTTATTCTTGGCTTGATGCTCGTCATTGCTGGCATACAGCTCATCACCATCGGCATCGTGGTGGAAATCCAGATGCGCACCTACTACGAATCGCAGCAAAAACGGCCTTATAAAGTGCGGCGGGAGTACAGGGGGTAGGGAAATAGGAGGGAAGGTGGCCCGTTGCTACCTCCCCTCTTAATGCTATAAGTTTAGAACCTGTGCATGAGCGCCAAGGCTAGGTTGCTATTGAAGTAGCCGTTCAAGGTAAAAGTGGAAGGATTGTTCGGAAATTTTCGAACCGAGATGCTGCCTCCGGGGCCGCCTTCAATCGTCAATGCCCAATCGTCGTTGAAGGCATATTGCAAACCGAAAATCATCGAGAAACCTGGCGACAGGCTCCAATAGGTGGAATTGCCCGTGTTGCTGGTGCCAAATGAAAAGCCCATGTCAAATTCTGGTGCGGTGTAAAGCGTGGTTTTCTTGCCTGCCACCTTGCGTTTTTCCACGCCAACTGAGAAGCCAGCACTGAGATTGAAGCCAGCGAAAGCCCGCCTTTTGTCAAAATTGAGATTACCGAAGCTCCCAGAAATACGCCGATACTTGTTCTCGGCCAGTTCTTTTTTGTAAATACCGGAAAATGCATTGAAGCCATTGAAATCAATGCCGCTCATACGGAAGCCTAGTTCCCGTTTAGGGGAGGCATCGGTTTGGGCGGAAATGGAAACGGAATGGGCTAGGCAAATGGACAAGCCAAGCAGGAGCAAAACGTGCTTTTTCATAGAAAGGATTTTAGTGATGAAAAAAGATGGTCGGCAATAATACGGTGGTGAGCGCTGGATTTGTAGTTGCTTTGCCAATATTTAACGAAAGTGCTTAAAGAAAGGAGCCCCCCTCAGAACTATGCTGAGAGAGGCCATCCCAAAAACTGCTCTTTAATCATTGCCGAAGTGCTGGAAAACCCAGCGGCATTTATCCTTGTGATAATTTGATAATCATCCTGTGGCGCAGCGATGCATGACGGACCCCTCTTTTTATGATGAAAAAAACGGCGAGGGCAACAGTGATGTTGAAGAATTCGATGCGCTTAGTATGTGCCAATTATTGAAACTGGCCTACAATGCAGCAAAAGTAGTGAGGAGTACAAACGATGCACGTACCCATTTAGGCGTATTTGTCGAAATGCTTTTGCACAAATAAATCAACTTTTGATTTATTCAGCTTGATAACAATTCAATTCGGCGTTTAGAGTGTCCAAATCTCAGCTTGAGGGAATTGTGGTGCTTTTAATTGGAAAAGGTGAGCGCAATATCGTGCACAACGGGATGACGGAAGAATGAGACGATACAGCAAAGCATGAAGACAACGAAGGCGATTACTTCATCGGTGAAAATGGATTGTGTGTTCTTTTTCATACTGGTGCGGGATTTTTAGTTAGTGATGTCTATTTATTTTTCTCACCTTATGCCTGTCTCTAATTCAATGGATGCCAGCAGAGCTGGTACGATAGAAGCATTATGTCTTTTAGCAACTAGAAGTTCAGTGTGGATTAGTTTTCGTAGCAATCTTCAAGGGCATTTGTTGTTTGGGTTGATTCGAGGTGCTGGGTTGGTTTGGCCAGAAATTCAAATGCTAAAACTTGGCGCTTTTACGGAAGCAAAACGCAAAGGTTGTGCCATGTGCCTTGATTTATAGCAACGCCCAACGCTTTAGTTGAATTAACACTATTTGGTCATTTTTGCCCACCTCAAAATGCACTTCTTCCCAAGTAGGTAGCCGCCATTTGGAGGGCGGAACCTTGGAGAACCCATATGGCTCGGTGGGCACACCCACCAAGTTTTTATCAAGTTTCTTGTTGTTGTTTTCGTCCAAGAAAACAGCAAAAGCATACTCGCCAGCTGGCAGGTTTTCAATTCGACCCTCAATCGAACCCAGCTTATCCGCTTTGAAATTGTACAGAGCAGCTTTTTCTTCCACCATGAAATCGGAGCGGCGACTGTACAAGGCCAAGCGGATTGTGCCTCCGGTTTTTTTGACGCCAGAGAACCGAATGGTCACATTGCTGCCAATGTCCACTTTCGGAAATTGCAGCGCAAAAATAAAGGGGACAATAGTTAAGAATACCCACTTCATAAAAACTTAATATTCAATTGGTTAATGAATTTGGGCAGCGCCAACAGCATTTGCCTTCAACATCTTTACAATCTCCGCTGCTATCATTTTTTCTTTTGTCCACATAATGAAATGGTCTTCGCCTTCCAGCATCAGTACCTGTAGCTTGCCGCTACTGACCAGCATTTTCCTTGCAAAATCAGCATTGCCCGCCGGTACAAGACTGTCCTTGGTTCCTTGCACCACCGTCACCGGGCACCGGATGTC
>JADLHE010000548.1 GCA_020848965.1 Saprospiraceae bacterium | reverse complement strand
TTTCATCAAAAAGCGGCAAGCGGAGGAAACGCCCAACCCAGTAGCGGCTTTTGCTGCGGCTTTTCCATCGGAAAAATTCGATGACCAGAAATGGCGGCTCACGCTCTCGCAATTGTACAAACTGGCCGAACAGTTCCTGGCGCAACAGGAACTGGAGACTGAGGACAACTACCCCAAGCTGCGCCTCGCACAAGCCTACCGCAAACGCAACTTGCCCAAGCATTTCCTGCGGACAACAGCGGCGCTCTCAAAGGAGCAGTCGGCCATTGCGCAGCAGGACGCCAACAGCATCGAAGACCAATACCAATTGGAATGGGAGCGCTACCGCTTCCTCTCCAGCGGCAAGCGCACGGAGGAATTCAACCTGCAAGGTACTTCCGACCTGATGGACAGGGCCTTCATCGCCCGGAAACTGCGGCACGCCTGCTTTGCGCTATCGCATCAAGCTGTTTACCGAACCGAGTACAAATTGGGACTGTTGGAGGCGGTGCTAGCCCAAGTTAATATGGAGGAAAAGCTGCAAGACCATCCGGCCATCGGGCTTTACTACCACTGCTACCTGATGCTGACCGATGTAGGAGGCGAGGAACAGTTCGAGCGATTCAAGGCGATGTTGTTTGAAAAAGGGCATTTGCTGCCAGACGATGAGCGCCGCAACCTCTTCCTCTTGGCCATCAATTATGGCATCCGACAGATAAACGCCAGCCGCCCCGTGTACGACCGCCCCGTGCTCGACCTCTATAAAATGGCCCTGGATGGTAAACTGCTCATGGAAGAAGGCCGCTTTTCCCGCTTCGCCTTCAACAATATCGTTGGCATCGCCATACGCATTGGCGAGGTGGATTGGGTGGAGCGGTTCATTCTCGAAAACAAAAACGCCCTCGACCGGGAGCACCGCAATATCACGGCCTCCCTCAACCTCGCCCGCCTCGAATTTGCACGGAAAAACTATCGGGAGGCACTGCTTCACCTCCAGCGCTCGGACTTCAAGGACTTAATCAACAACCTGATAGCCAAGACTTTGCAACTAAAAATATACTATGAAACAGGCGAGTACGAAGTGCTGGAGGCGCATTTGCGGAACATGAAATCCTATATCCGACGGCAAAGGGCGTTTGGCTACCACAAAGAGAATTACCTGAATATCATAAAGTTCACACAGGCTTTAATTGACTTGAACCCTTTTGAAAGGGTGGAAAAGGAGGCATTGCGCAGCAATATTGAAAGCGCCGGGCGGCTGACGGAGCGGGAATGGTTGCTGGAAATGCTCAATGAGTGACAAAACACTTACATAAATATGGTTTTGGATAAAACGGGCTTAAATTTGAGTTTAGGGTCCTATCAGCCCGCAACCCGAAAGGGTTCATGCCTGTACTGCTAATTATCATTTCCATCCTTTCATCTCTAAAATCTAATGTCATGAAAAGACTTTTTACATTGCTATTCTTGTTCCTTATCTCGCAATTTACGTGGGCTCAAAGCCAATCGTATTTTTTCAACATCCACTCGCCCGCATCGGTCTTCGCCTCCTACGTGCCTGGGCAGTTCGGCGAACCATCTGCATGGGCAGGAAATGCCAGCATCAGCAGCCCCATCATCGGGGAAATGGTGTATGCTCCTGTAGAAAGCACCGGCGGCCATACTTTATGCGACTCTTTGGCCAATTTTGATTTTACTGGAAAAATTGCCTTGATAGACCGGGGCCTATGCGAGTTTGGGCATAAAGCATTGACTGCCCAAAACAATGGAGCCATTGGCGTGGTCATCATCAACAATACGGAAGGTGTTATAAACATGGCTGCTGGAAATTTTGGTGCTTTGGTAACAATACCGGTCATACTAGTTACACCAAGCATTGGACAGAGCCTCGCTGCGGAAATGGCCAACGGCAACACCGTAATTGCCAGCTTCGCCACAGAGCCTATCAACCTTGCAAGGGTGGATGGCAAAGTGACTTTCGATGAAAACGAAAACTGCCTCGCTGACATGGGGGAAATCGGCCTCGGCGGCTGGCAGATACAATCCGTAAACGGCAACAATACAGTTTATGCCACCACCAAGGCCGATGGCACCTACCGCACCTATGTGCCATTGGGAACCTCCGTCATCAGCGTGAACCCGCCTGCCAATTACTGGACGCCCTGTTCCAATGATGTTACGGTGAACTTCTCACAATACGATTCCACCATCGTCAATTTCGAGGTGAAGGCCGAGTTGGAATGCCCGCAATTGACCGTGGACGTGGAAGTTCCGCTGCTGCGCCGTTGCTTCGACAATTATTTCGATATTGACTACTGCAACCTCGGCTCCGCAGTGGCAGAAGATGCCTATGTAACCGTGCAATTCGACGAGCTTTTGTCAATCGAGGGCGCCTCCTTGCCATTTACCGACCTTGGCAACAACACCTACCAGTTCAACCTTGGCGATGTGGCCATTGGCCAATGCGGGCATATTGACGTAACCACCTACCTTTCTTGCGATGCAACTTGGGAACAGACCCTCTGCGCTGTGGCCGAGATTTTCCCCAACGACCCATGCGTATTGCCCACCAGCAATTGGACTGGAGCGGAAATGCGGGTAAATGGCGCTTGCAATGGTGATGAAGTGGCCTTTACTATTCAGAACATAGGCGACGGTAATATGTCCGGGGCGGCCAATTATCGGGTGTTTAAAGACGGGCAGTTCTTGGAAGGCGGCCAATACAACCTAGCCGCAGGTGCTTCGCAAAACTTCATGTACGAGTCGGATGGCGCTACCTATCGCTTCGAGGCCGACCAAGAAGCTACCCACCCCTACTCGTCTAACCCCGGCAACACCGTCGAAGCCTGTGCCACCAACGGCATCTTTACCACGGGCATTTTCAATATGTTCCCCACTGCCGACTATGGCGAGGCTTATGACGAGGAGTGCATGCCCGTCATTGGCAGCTACGACCCGAACGACAAGACGGGCTTCCCACTCGGCTATGGCGACAAGCACTATATCGAGCGGGGCACTGACCTTCAGTACCTCATCCGTTTCCAAAACACGGGCACCGATACGGCTTTCAACATCGTGGTGCGGGATACCATTACCAATCTGTTGGATTTGACCACGCTGCGCCCAGGAACCAGCAGCCATCCCTACAATTTGGAGATTAAGGATGGAAATATCTTGGAGTTCAGGTTCAACCAAATCATGTTGCCCGATTCTTTCATCAACGAGCCAGGCTCACATGGCTATCTGAATTTCTCCATTTCGCCTAAGCAAAACCTGCCGCTCGGTTCCATCATCAACAATTCGGCGGCCATCTATTTTGACTTTAATACCCCGGTCATCACCAATACCTATTTCCATGAGATTGGGGAGAACTTCATCAACTCGGCGGCCACACAGGTGTTCATGCCCGGTTTGACGGTGGCAATTGCGCCGAATCCGATGGAAGAAACTGCTGTTTTTGACTTAGGGGAGGCTCAATTCAAACAAGGCCACATTGAGTTGTTCGACATGAATGGCAAATTGCTGCGCACACAAAGCTTTGATTCTCATCGGTTTAACCTACAACGCAACGGCCTCGCCTCCGGAAATCTTGTCTTCAAGGTTTCTTTGGATGGTCGCCTAGCGGCAACTGGGAATATCATCTTGAAGTGATTACGTAAAGGTTAAATGAAAAGCGGCGGTGGCATATTCGATGCCGCCGCCGCTTTTTTTATGCATGCTTTTGAGCTGCTTTTCTAAAAATGAGAAAATGCTTTTATCCAATAAAGGCTATTTCCTCACCGCTACTTTTCTGGTATTCAGTTCACTAAGAAGGTCTTGCAGTTGCTGCTTCGTCCAGTCATCGGACAAAATCCTTGAAATCTGTTGCTCGAATTGGTCCAGATTATCCACTCGGACGCCTTTTTTCTGGCCATCGTTCTTTAGCACTTCTATCGGAAAATAGGCATTCAAATCGTGAACCGACCTGAACAATTCCACCCGTCGGTTCTTAAGGCCCGGCACCACCACATTGAACAAATGCAGCATTTTGCCCTTGCCCGAACTATTTGCAAAATCACGGCTGATTACCTCGCCACGGAATAAGTTGTTGGTCTTTTCGCCCAACAAGGCCGCCTGCTCCTTCAAAAGCGTAACGGGCGTGGCTTCAAAGTTTGCAAAGTTGAGGCTGCCCCAGAGGTCTTTACTCGCAGTAACCATCAGGTTATAGATTTAAAGTGAATTTGATGGGCAAATGGTCAGAATACTTACTGTCCAAATTCCCAGACTTGTTCAGCAGGCTGTTCGTTCCATCGCTCACGACGATTTGAAGCTCCTTTGGGTCAAAGTTCTTAAAAACATCGCTGCGAATCAAGACTTGGTCAAATATATGCCAATTATAGTCGCCCAGCCGGTAAAAAGTCCCATGCACCTCAGAGAACAAATCGCCCAAAAATCCCCACATCGGGTTGTAGAAATATGGGTA
The DNA here is from genome assembly GCA_020848965.1 of Saprospiraceae bacterium. Lineage (GTDB taxonomy): Bacteria > Bacteroidota > Bacteroidia > Chitinophagales > Saprospiraceae > UBA6168. The sequence continues at coordinate 4,442 of JADLHE010000548.1, read as the reverse complement.
CGACCTCGTCTGAAAGGTTCGATTTTTCTTTTTCGCAATTTTTCGGCTCATCACCGCATTGAAGCCAGCATGGGAAACCATCCCGTAATCGAAGGGGTTCATGTTGAAATCGCCCATGACCACGGTTCTTTCCATTCCCAGTTCCTGTTCAATCTGCGTGAGCATCAGGTTCAGTCCAGCGGCCTCCATTGACTGCTGCTCGTTGGAGAGGTTCATCTTGCTGGGCATGTGCAGCCCAACAATCAGTAGTTCCTCATAGCCTTCTTTGTCAAAATGCCAAACGGTGTAGCGGCTTTCATTGGCCAGCACCGAAAAGTTCTCGGCACCCAAGTTCGTAAACAGATGGACTTTGGAAGTCGGTGTGGAAACCGGCTCGAAGCCCTGCATGGCCGCCCTGCCCAACAATTCCTCGTATTTAAAAGCAACTTCTGCCATTACCATCACATTTGCATTGAAATGGGAAAGCATATTCTCCACTGGTAAGAACAGTTTTTTCTTTGCAAGGTTCCAAAAGAGAAATGTCGCTTTAGGCATAATGTAATTCGATTCAAGTCAATAAGGAAGCATTGAATTTCAAGCAACTGCGAATTCTTCCATTTTCTCTCGAACATGGGGTGCTCGATATCCAATCACTATTTCCTTTTTCTCAATTCCTCTTTTTGATAGCATGGTTGCAATATCCAAGTCGGTGCCATCGTGCTGAATCCAGACCTTACCATCAGGCATCACATCAACGTGGACGAATGGTAGATAAACCCGCTTTTTGCCATGCCAACCGATGTCAAACAGCAGGAAATGACCTCCTTCGGCATCCAAAATGATTTGGGTCTGCGTAAATTCATCGGAAGGAACCATGTTGCCGATTTCCTTAACCAAGTCGCTGACAATCATTGTTTTAGTTAGCTGGTCCATTTGACGATGGTATTATTTTTTTCGTTAAAAACGAGCATTTTCAACTTGTACAATTCTGCGATTTCCAAGAAGTAAACGTCTTCAAAAAGTATCTGTCTTTAGCCATGTGAGGTTTTCTGCAAAAATATTCAATTTGCCGCTCAAAGCCAATATTCTAAAGCAAAGCATCCCAAAGCACCTCCACCGGGTGCATCGCCTTCCGCCCCGTCCCATCCAAAATTTGGTGCCGACAGCTCGTGCCGGGTGCTGCCAGTAAAACGGACGGCCCGTCCGTTTTACGTATCGCCGGGAAAAGCACCAATTCCCCCACTTTCATGCTCACCTCATAATGCTCTTTTTCATAGCCAAACGACCCCGCCATGCCGCAGCAGCCCGATGGGATGACCTCCACATCGTAATTGTCCGGCAAGCCACAGACCCAAACAGAATGCTCCACGTTGGAAAGCGCCTTTTGGTGGCAATGGCCGTGCAACAGCACTTTTTTAGGTTCCTTCGTGAATAAATCAGGGTCAATCTGGCCTGCTTGAATCTCTCGTGACAGAAACTCATCAATCAGCAACGCATTGGTTCCCAGTGCTTTAGCTTGCGCAACGTCTGCTTTGTCCACCAGCCGGGGGTACTCGTCCCGGAAGCTGAGGATGGCCGATGGCTCGATGCCTACCAGCGGCGTTTTTTCATTTATCAGCTTCGCAAACAGGCGCACATTCTCCTTCGCCAATGCCTGCGCCTCCGGCAATAGCCCTTTCGATAACTGTGCCCGACCACTTTGCGGATGCATGGGCATCTCCACTTCGTAGCCAAGCCGGGCGAGCAGTTTCAGCGCTTTTATGCCAATTTCCACATCATAAAATTCGGTGAACTCGTCGCAGAAGAAAAAGACCTTGCCTTTGGTCGGCCCCGTGATTTTCAGCTCGCCACGGTGCTGGTTGTACCAGCTTCGCAAAGTGGTGGTCGCCAGCGCTGGCAAGCTCCGTTGCGGAGCAACACCGAAAATGCGTTTCGCCAAACCACCTGTAAATGAGTTCTTTATGAAGAAATTGGCCAGCCGTGGCGCCTTGGACAGCACCGCATTCATCCGACCGATATGCCCGAAGAACTTCGCCCTCGCTGGCACCCCGTGCTTCTGGTAGTATTGGTGCGTGAACTCCGCCTTCATCGTCGTCATGTCCACGTTGCTGGGGCATTCGGAGGTGCAGCCCTTACAGGAAAGGCAGAGGTCGAGCACCCGTAACACGGACTGCCAGTCCGTGCTTTCTTGCTTCCCCGCTAGCAGGCTCTGCTGTTTGGGAAGGCCCGGAAGCACGGACGGGCCGTCCGTGTTACTCGGTGCGGACGGGCCGTCCGTGTTACTTAGGAACTCCCTAAGCACATTCGCCCTAGCCCTCGTCGTGTCCTTCTCGTCACGGGTGGCCCGGTAGCTGGGGCACATCGTCCCGCCAGCGAAATCGAGGCGGCGGCAGTCGCCGGAGCCGTTGCATTTTTCGGCCATGTGCAGGAAGCCGCCAGCGTCCGAGAAGTCCATAACTGTCTGGATTTCAGCGGGTTTTGCACCGACCTCATAGCGCAGGTTGGCATCCATCGGTGGGGCATCGGTGATCTTACCGGGGTTGAAAATGCCGTGCGGGTCCCAGGTTTTTTTGATGCTCCGCAAAAGCTGGTAATTGGCCTCGCCGAGCATCATCGGGATGAACTCGCCCCGCACCCGGCCATCGCCGTGCTCGCCAGAGAGAGAGCCGTTGTATTGTTTCACCAAACGGGCGCTGGCCTCGGCTATTTGCCGGAACTGCCGCACATCGTCCGCATTTTTCAGGTTCAAAACGGGCTTAACGTGCAGCTCGCCCGCCCCAGCGTGGGCGTAGTAAACGGCGTTTTGACCAAAGCCCTGCATCAGCGCATCGAACTCACGAATATAGGCGGGCAGGTCTTCGAGGGCCACGGCGGTGTCCTCCACGAAGGAGTAGGGCTTGGCATCGCCCGGCACGTTCGACATGACGCCAAGGCCCGCATTGCGGAGCGACCAAACCTGCCCCGCCCGGTTCGCCCGCACGATGGGGAAGGCATAGCCCATGCCCGCCGTTTGGAGGTTTTGAATCAGGTTTTGCGCAGCAGCAATGGCCTCATCCTGTGTGCCTCGGCGGAACTCGACCATCAGCACGGCAGCCGGGTCGCCCTGCACGAAGAAGCGGTTTTTCGATTGCTCGATATTGTCCTTGGTACAGTCCAAGGTGATTTTGTCCACCAGTTCGCACTGGTCGGGGCGGTGCTGCATGGCCAGTAGGGTGGCCTCCATGCATTCGTTGAGCGAAGTGAAATGGGCACAAAGTACGGCGGGCACGGGCGGTGGCAGGGGCACCACGTTCAGCTTCACCGAGGTGGTAAAAGCCAGCGTGCCCTCGCTGCCCGTCAGCAGTTTGCATAGGTTGAAATCGGGGCCGTCGGGGCTGAATGGGCGGTGGTCGAGCAGCACGTCCACGGCATAGCCCGTGTTGCGGCGGTGGATGGTGGCCTTGGGGTATTCCCGGCGGATATTCGCTTGATTTTCAGGCGATTGGAGCATTTCAAAAAGTTGCCGATAGGCAGCTCCTTCCAGCGTTTCCATTGCTGTTTTCTCCATGAAATCAGCTTCGCCAATGCTGCCGAACACCACCTCCGAGCCATCGCTGAGGATGGCCGCTATTTCCAGCACATGGTCACGGGTAGTGCCGTGCACGATGCTCGTTGCACCGCACGAATTGTTGCCGACCATGCCGCCAATCATCGCCCGATTGGAGGTGGCAGTGACGGGGCCGAAGAACAGGCCGTGTTTTGCCAAAAAAACATTCAGCTCGTCCCGGATGACACCCGGCTGCACCCGCACCCAGCGTTCTTCCACATTTATTTCGAGGATTTTGTTCCAATGCTTCGACACATCCACCACGATGCCCGTGCCGACGCACTGCCCGCCGAGCGAGGTGCCCGCCGTGCGGGGGATGAGGCTGGTGCGGTTCTCCGTTGCGAAGCGAATGAGTTTTTTTACATCTTCGATGGTGCGGGGGTAGGCCACGGCCAGCGGCATCTCCTTGTAAACGGAAGCGTCGGTGGCATAGAGCGTGCGAAGGAGGGTATCAAAATGGAATTCGCCTTCGAGGGATTGTTGAAGCTGTTGTAGTTTTTCTTTCAAAATATTGGATGCTAGAAGTCCTTTTGGGGCTACATGATACTTGTGGACGCAGGATTGGTTTCAAGTTTCGGGGGCGAAATTAATATTACAGTTGAAAACGAAATGAAAACGAACTTTGCGTCTTGATTTTGGCATGCAAGTTACGGACATCCCAGTCTCCGACCGGCAAGCAGTATCTAGCATCCAGCATCTAGCATCCAGTTCTCAGCATCTTGAACCGTGAATTCCTCCTTAATGCCGTTTTCCTCGTCTTGGTGAACCTGCTCATCAAGCCGTTCTACGTGTTCGGCATCGAACGGACGATACAGGAACGTGTGGCGCCGGGAGAATACGGCCTGTACGCCACTTTGTTCATTTTTACCTTTCTGTT
>JADLHE010000547.1 GCA_020848965.1 Saprospiraceae bacterium | reverse complement strand
GCAGCAACTTGAAACTGCCTTGCAATGGACCCTCCGAACCCGCAAAGGCGTTTGTCAAGATTATAGCCAGCTTTACAAGGCGCTTTGCCGAGCGGCTGGTTTGGAGTGCTTGGTGGTGTATGGCGGTACAAGGGATTTTTTCAAGCCCTACAAGTCCAGCCATTTCTCACCGCACGCTTGGAATGTTGTGAAAATCAACGGACACTGGCAATTGGTGGACGTCACTTGGGGAGCGGGTTATTTGTTGAATGGCCAATTCGTGAAGCAAATCAACCCCGGCTATTTCATGACACCGCCTGCTTGGTTTGCACAGAGCCACCTGCCCGAACTCGTCGAATGGCAATTGCTGGAAGCACCCGTCATGCGGCGGAATTTCCCTCACCAGCCATTGCTCAATATCGGCCAACAGCGCTACCCACTGCTCGATTTTTCGCCCAATTTGGAAACGGGTGCAGATGGCCTTGCCCAGCTTCGCTTCAAGTTCGAGCGCTCACCGACTGCCTTCCTTGTGGTAAATGGCCAGACGGATGCCCAAATCTTGTTTGCAAAAACAATGGAAAATGGCTGGGTGGTGCTGCATTTCCCCATCGCCAACCTGTCGCAAATAACGGTTTATATGGGCGACCAAAACGGCCCGACCTTGGAGTGGTTGGCGAAGTATGATGTGAAATAGGCTTGGTTTATTTCCCCAACTCCTTCACCATGATATTCCGAAACCGCAGCACATCGCCATGCCCCAAAAAGCCGATATGGCCTCGGCTGCGTTGGAGGCCGGGGTGCTCCTTGCCGTCCATGGTGCCATTTTTGCTGGCTTCCAAGAAGTCACCGTCCACGATGGCCGTGCCGTTCAGGATGACCTTTATTTTTGAGCCTTCAACGATGACCTCCTCGCTGTTCCATTCCCCGACGGGTTTCAGGTAATCCCGCTTGGCGGGAATGATGCCATAGACCGAGCCGTGGTATTGGTAAGGTTTCAGGCCAGCGTACTTCTCGGCGGTATTGTCCAAAATCTGGATTTCCTTGCCCACGTATGCCGCATCGCCCTCCAATGGGGCATGGATGCCTAGGCCGTTGTTCGCCCCTGGCGTCAGTTGAAACTCGAAGCGGAAATTGAAACTGCTGTATTCCCCTTCGGTAAAAAGGTTGCCACCACTGCCGCCGCCATCGGGTTTCACCACGATTACGCCATTCTCCACCACGTAGGATTGTTTGTTGCCTACCCAGCCATCGAGGTTTTTTCCATTGAAAAGCGTGGTGAAGCCCTTTTCACTTAGGTGCTTTTGTGCTCCGCAACCAAGGAGGAAAAAACTGGCGGCCATTGCGCAGCAGAAAGTTAATTTGTTCATACTAGCAGTTTAATGAATGACGAATAATTGGTCTTGAAAAGCTTGTTTATTGAAAACCAAAGGTAATTGGAATTCGATTACAACCTAAAGCTGGTTTGAAGGGCATTTTCAGCCTTAGGCAAACAAGGGTCGTCCTTTCCCCGTACTTTTGCTTTAACCATGCCACGAAAAGCGCAATTGGCACGGATATAAGTGAGGTCAACCACGACCTTCAAACCAATGCAAACAACCCAGTTGCTCCGCAATGAGTGAAAAGGAAAAGGGAAATACCAAGCAACGCAAAAAGCGCAGCGCAGCACGTCGGCTGGCTCGGGCCTTGTTAATGGCCCTGCTTGGGGTTGTGCTGCTGTTGGTGTTGGCATTGGTGGGCCTGAACTTGTACTTGAAATCCGATAAAATCAAGGAATTCAGCCAGCTTTCCTTCCTCAACGGTGGCTCGGTTTCGTTCCAATCTGCGGATATCAGCCTTTTCAGGGACTTTCCCCAAGCCACCATTTCCATCGAAACCCTGAGGGTGCGGGATGCCGATTTCGACCGGCACGGCACACCGATTTTGCAGGTAAACGAATTAAATCTTGCAGCTTCTCTGAAGGCTTGGCGGTCGCAAACGGTTGAAATACAGGCCGTTAGTTTGAGGGATGGGCGTGTCACCCTGTTCACGGACGAGAACGGGTACAGTAATTTGAAGAGCCTGCTTGCAGGGGAAAAAGAGGACGAAGACACCCTTAAACCCCGTTTTTTAACGATACGGACGGACAAGGTTAAGCTCGGTTTTTCCAATGTGGAATTCGGTTTCACGGACGTCATCAAGACCACGAGCATCCATGCAAACTTGGATGACTTGACTGCCATTTTGCACAAAAAGGAAAACGGACTTGCCGCCGAAGTTGACCTATCGGTATGCGTGGAGGAACTGGCCTTTAAAAAGGCAAATGGGTCGTTCGTGGCCAACAGCCAATTGGCCGGAAAACTGAACCTGGACATCGAAAACGGCAATATTAAATTCGAGCCATTCCCGCTCACCATTAATGCGCAGGAATTTGTTTTCGGTGGAAATTATGACACCAAAAAACAGCAATTGACCAAGCTGGTTTTGGAAAATAATAAGACAGTTTGGAGCCAATGCATGCCCTTGTTGCCTCAGGATATACAAGAAAAATTGGCGCCATATTATGTCAAAAACCCTTTTTATTCTAAAACAACGATTTCCAGTTATTTCAAGCCGGATGAACCAGTTTTGGTCAATATTGATTTCCGGTTCGAGGAAGAAAATACAGCGGTGGCAAAGGGTTTTCGCTTTGAGCAGGTCACGCTGGGTGGGCGCTTCACCAACCGATTATATGATGGTAAACGGGCGGAAAAAGAAGATGGTAAAAACCTCCGAATTATCCTGAATAATGTAAATACTGTTTATGATGTTTTCTTTATTCAATCGCCATCAATTTTAATTACTTCTACGCCCAAAGCAGGTGCTAGGTTAAAGGCAGACGTGCACATTAATGGCGAGCCATCCGGCATCAGCAAATGGCTGAAAAACGACAAGTTTTTTTTCAAACGGGGCAATTTTGATTTGCAGGCAAGCGTGGACGGCTCCATGAGCAACTTGCAGGAAATCGTGGTGAACAGCGAGGCCATGTTGGCTTTGCAGCATTTTTCCGTCGTTTATAAACCCTCCAATACGAGCTTCCCTTTTGCAAAATTGGTGCTCTCCAAAAAACAAGGTGACGCCAATTTTTCCATCGTGAGCAGTACCCTCGAAAATGGGCACGATTTCCTGATTGACGGTGGCCTGACGAACATGAAGGCGCTACTTTTTGCCCTAGCGGAGCGCTCCACCAGCGAGGCCGATTTTGTTGCTGAAAAATTAAGTTGGACGGATTTTGTCAACCTGTTTGGGGAGAACGGCTACCTGGACAGCGACAATCCCAAAGATGACCAGCAAAAAAAGCGCTCCATGAAGCAAACGGTGCGGGGCATACAGTACCAGTTCCAACCCCGCATCACGGTGGCTGTTGACACGCTGGAATATTTCGATTTAATGGAGCTTCGCAAGTTCAAAACGGGCGTCCATTTTGCAGATGAACAGACTTTGGTGCTGGAAAAAACCAGTTTTAAATACGAGGAAGGCCAAGTGAATTTAAGGGCTGTTTTCAATATCAACGAAGAAGATATAACGCCATTTAACTTTGAGCTTCATGCTAAGCATATAAACCTCGCCAAATTGCTTCCCCCATTTGATTATTTCAAGGTGAAGTTGCTGGAAAATATGGACGAATTGCCCGATAATGTGAGCTTGGACATAAAGCACAAAGGCGTTTTGGACGACCAAAAAGGCTTGATTCCCAGCACCTCCACGGGTGAGGTTGTTTTTCAAGTGGACAAGGGAAAAACCCTCATGGGCAAGGTCAATTATGAGCCAGCCGAGTTTAGTCATTGGATGAAATCCAGTGATTTGCAATTGGGTGATGCTATAAAAACCAAGCTTGTATTAAATGGCGACCCTGCCCTTTTCAATCAATTTTTCAAAACGGATAGGTTCATTTTCAGCAAGGGCCAGTTTGATACAGAACTTATTTACGAGGGCAATGTGCGTGATTTTGAGGAGATTATGAGCAATGGCGATGCGACTTTTAATCTATACAATAGCGAGATTTATTACAAACAAGCAGATGTCAGCTTTCCCATCACTGAAATCAATCTTGCGCTACATGAAGACAATGCTGATTTTTATGGCGTCATGAACAAGGATTCCATCCACCAAAAAATCGAATTATCGGGGAATATCCAAAACCTGAGCGAAATTGTCATTGGGCAAACAAGCAAGAATTTGAAGACGACGGTCAATGTCACTTCCACCAAAATTCGGTGGGCGCAGTTGCAGAATTTATTGTCTCCGCTCAGTAATAAACCTGATAAAAAGGCAGTGGGGTTAAAGAAAACCGTTAAAGGAATATTGAGTACTTTTAATCCAGCTATATGCATGTATTTGGACACGTTTATCTATTCCAAAAAACTATCGCTTTTCGATGTTCAAACGGGCATCAGTCTGAAGGACACAGCCACGATGATTTTGGACAAAACTGGCTTTCGGTTCCATGATGGCAGCGTCAGCTTTCAGGGCAGCGTGGATTTGGGGCAAACGCAGTCCACGCCTTTTACTGGGCAATTTCAGACAGAAAAACTGGACGTCGCCCTGTTGCTGGAAAGCCTTGATTACCTTGATATTCCTTCGTTTAAAGACATTGAAAAGCTGTCCGGTCAGGTCAATTTGAACCTGGACTTGTCCGGGGCGATAGCGGATGGTAAAAAGGGGCTTGTACCTGAAGCAACTAGTGGCCAGCTTGATTTTGAGCTGAGCGATATAGCCATAAAAGGCTTTGTGCCCTTGGATGAATTGGCCGCCAAAATCCGCATGAAAAAACGCTTTGAGCACCTCCGTTTTGCGCCCATTCATAATAACCTGCGCATTAAAGGCGGGGATATTGATATTCCACTCATGGAAATACAATCCAGCGCCATCAATATGTTCGTAGAAGGTACCTATAGTTATGGCCCGAACACGAATATTTGGGTCACGGTGCCGCTCGATAATTTAAAGAAAAACAAGGGCTTGGTCATACCTGAAAAAAGAGGTTATGCAGCCATTAAAAGAAGGATTTATGTCGAAGTCACCCCTGATAAAAATGGCAAAAACAAGTTCAAATTCCATTTGCGCAAGAAAAAATTCTATAAACAACGTGGCATGCCTGAGCAGTACAGGGCTGATTTGAAGATGTACCGCAAGTTGCGGAAGGAAATGAAGCATTAATTACCGCACTACCTCCACCACCCATGCCACTTCCCCTTTCCTGCTTTTACGCAGTTTCTCCGGCACCACCACTTCAATCCCCTTGCCTACGGCCTCCCATTTCAGGGCTTCATTGCTGCCCAGTAGCTTCACCGTTTTGATGTTTTTCGTTGAAAAAGTCGAGACCCAGACCTTGGAGGGCAG
>JADLHE010000546.1 GCA_020848965.1 Saprospiraceae bacterium | reverse complement strand
GCCCACCCGTGGTGGCAGTCGGCGGCGACGGGGCGATGTACGACATCGGCTTCCAGAACCTGTCGAGGATGATGGCCTCCGGCAAACCCATCAAGGTCATCATCGTGGACACGCAGGTTTACTCGAACACGGGCGGACAGGCTTGTACCTCCGGCTTCATCGGGCAGGTGTCCGACATGGCACAGTACGGCAAGGTATGGCAGGGCAAACCGGAGCCAAGGAAGGAAATCGGCCTCATTGCGATGGCGCACCGCAACACCTATGTGCTGCAGGGTACTTTGGCCAATACCAGCCAGATGATTGAGGGCTTTATTGATGGCCTGATGGCCAAACGTCCTGCCCTGTTCAACCTCTACACGACCTGCCAACCCGAACACGGCGTTGGCGACGACCTCGGCACGCACCAAGCCAAGCTGGCCGTCGAATCAAGGGCATACCCGCTCTTCCGTTACAACCCGGACAACGGCGTGAAAGCCTCCGAAGCCTTCGACCTGAGCGGCAACCCAGATATTGATAAAATCTGGCCGACCTACCAGTTGAAATACTTGGAAAACGGCCACGAGAAAATCATGGAACTGCCGATGACCTTCGCCGATTTTGCGCGGACGGAGGCGAGGTTCCGCAAGCACTTCCGCAAGGTGCCAAGGGACGCTTGGAACGAGAACATGGTGCCACTGGCCGAGTTCCTCGAACTATCGGAAGACGAGCGGGAGGGACTGTTCCCATACATCTGGGCGGTTGACCGCAAGCAGCAACTCAGCCGGGTATTGGTGGCCAAGAAAATTGTCGAAAGCTGCGAGGAGCGCCGCAATTTCTGGATACTGCTGCGTGACCTGGCTGGCATCAAACCGGAGCAGCCGAAGCAGGAAGACATCGAACAGAAAATCAGGGCAGAGGTGGTCGGCAAGATTGCCCAGGGCCTGATGAAAATGGCCACTGGCGAAAGTGGCGGCCTCATCGAAATGGCTATGGCAGCAGCGCCCGCCGCATTAGCTGGAACCGCACCCGCCCCATCCAACGGCCAGTACATGGCCCCTTGGCTGGAAACGGAAAACTGCACTTCCTGCGACGAATGCACCAAGCTGAACTCGAAGATTTTCGCCTATAACAGCGACAAAAAAGCATACATCAAAGACCCCTTCGGCGGCCCCTACTCCGACCTCGTGAAGGCTGCGGAGAAATGCACCGCCCAAGTCATCCACCCCGGCCTGCCGAAAGACAAGTCGGAGAAAGACATTGAGAAATGGGTGAAACGAGGGGAGAAGTTTAATTGAGGGATGAGGTGTGAGGGATGAGGGATGAACACGTCACGACGGCATCATCCCTCATCCCTAATCCCTCATACCTCTTTACGATAGAAATGGGATTCTTTAATTTCCATACCAACACCTTCAAGCACGGCGTACACCCGCCGGAGCACAAGGACGAGACGAACAAGCTGCCCATCCGGCAGTTCACGTTCTCGCCGCTCGTCATCTTGCCGATGGCGCAGCACTTGGGTGCGCCGTCCGTGCCGGTGGTGCGGGAGGGGCAGGAGGTGATGCGTGGGCAATTGCTGGCGAAGGCGGGCGGGTACATGTCCGTGCCGCTCCATGCGCCCGTGTCGGGTACGGTGCGGAAGATAGCCAACGTGCCGACCATCTCTGGCAAGATGGCGCAGGGTATTTACCTGCAAGCGTTCCCGTTCTCCGGGCAGGAGGTGTTGGAAGGAAAACCCATTGATTGGCAAACGGCCACAAGGGAGGAAATCCTGCAAGGGATACAGGACGCTGGCATCGTTGGCCTCGGCGGGGCGGCTTTCCCGACGCACGTGAAATTGAAAATTCCCGATGGGAAACATTGTGACCTACTGATTATCAACGGAATAGAATGCGAGCCTTACCTGACCACCGACCACCGGGTGATGCTCGAACAGAGCGACGATATTTTCACGGGCATCCGCTATTTGCTGAAAGCAACGGGTGCGCCCAAATGCGTCATTGGCATCGAAGCCAACAAACAGGACGCCGCCGACCACTTGGCAAGTAAAATTCCACCCGGGATGCCCGTCAGCGTGCAGGTCGTCCCCGTAAAGTACCCCCAAGGAGCTGAAAAAATGCTGATTACCGCCCTGATGGGTCGGGAAGTGCCCTCTGGCGGCTTGCCCATCGAGGTAGGGGGTGTGGTGGTCAACGTGGCCACCACCGCCGAAATCGGGCGGCTGTTGCCACATGGCCGGGGAATTCAGGAGCGGGTCGTCACCATCTCTGGGCCGGGCGTGCAGAAGAAGGGGAACTACCTGATTCCCATCGGCACCCCGCTGCGCTACGTGCTGGAACAGGTCGGTGCCGATGAGAATATAAGCGAGGTGTATATGGGCGGCCCTATGATGGGCGTGGCTGTGTCGAACCTCGATATTTCCATCACAAAGGGCACGTCGGGCATCGTCGTTTTCAAGGAAAACGACATCAAACGGCCCGACAAGGTCTATCCCTGCATCAAATGCGGGGCCTGCGTGGATGCCTGCCCCATTTCATTGAATCCCAGCAAGTTGGGCCTGTTGGCCAAGTTTGAGGTTTACGAAGAAATGGCGGCGAAATACAACCTGATGGACTGCTTCGAGTGCGGCTCGTGCTCATACGTATGCCCGTCGCACATCCCGTTGGTGCAGTATTTCAGGTCGTCGAAAAGCATCGTGCGCAAGCGCAATGCGGCGGCGAAGGCAGCGGGGTAATGGTTTTTGAGGTGACATCTTTTGCCTGCGGTATGCTTAAATATTAGCAGACCTTTAAATGGCAAAAGGTGTCATCTCAAAAACACCGTGCATGAGATGACACCTTTTTGCCTTTACATATTTACTGAATTTGAAAATTGTAGCAGGCAAAAAGATGTCACCTCATGCAGGGCAAATCGCAAATCCAAAACGTGTTCAAAAAAACGCTAAATATCAGCACTTCACCGCACCTCGTCAGGGGCATTGGCACCAACGACATCATGCGGAATGTAGTCTGGGCCTTGCTGCCCACAGCGCTGTATGCGGTGTATGCGTTCGGTCTGAGCGCCCTGCTGCTGCTGGTGACGAGCACGGTGGCTTGTGTGCTGACGGAGCATTTTTTGGCAAAAAAATCAAAACAGCCGAGCACCATCTCCGATTGGTCGGCGGTCATAACTGGCTTACTATTGGGACTCACGCTCCCTCCAAATTTCCCGCTTTGGATGGCCTTCCTCGGCGGCATCGTCTCCATTGCCCTCGGCAAATTCGTCTTCGGCGGCTTGGGTTACAATGTTTTCAATCCGGCCTTGGTGGGTCGGGCGTTTCTACAAGCGGCTTTTCCAGTGGCCATCACCACTTGGTTCCCGGTTTTCAGCCCCGACCGCTTTTCGTCGGTTTCGGTAGCGACCTCCACCTTGCCGTTAATGGAGCCTGCCACGGACGGCTTCACGGGGGCCACGCCACTTTCGGCATTCAAGTTCGACCATATTTCTACGGACACTTACGACTTGGCGATGGGGTTCATCACCGGTAGCACGGGCGAGACTTGTGCGGTGCTCATCATCCTCGGCGGCATCTACCTTGCTGTGCGCAAAATGCTGAATTGGCATATCCCCGTTTCCATCTTGGCGACGGTGTACGTACTGACGGCGCTCCTGCATTTCTCCAATCCCGAAAAATACCCGACGCCGGAATTCATGCTCTTCTCCGGCGGCCTCATGCTCGGTGCGGTCTTCATGGCAACGGACATGGTAGGCTCGCCCATTACCACCGCTGGGGTGTGGATTTACGGGGCGCTCATTGGTGCTTTGGTGGTGGTGATACGCCTCTGGGGCGGCCTGCCAGAGGGCGTGATGTATGCGATTTTGCTGGGCAATGCGGTTTCCCCGCACTTGGATAACCTGATACGGCCCCGTGTTTATGGAACAGGTAACAGAGGTGAGAAAGTGAGAGGGTGAGAGGGTGAGAGAGGTGAGAAAGTGAGAGGGTGAGAGAAGTGAGAGGGGCGAGAGCGTGAGAGAAAATCCAAAAAAAAAAGAGATTGATAAAAAATCATGAGCGAAGCGCAAAAAAATACAACCGAAGCGACCAACAGTCGGAAGATGTTGGTGACGATGGTGGGCATCGGGACTATCTGTGCCCTGCTGATTGTGCTGTCGTTTCAGACCACCTTGCCACGCATCGAGAAACTGAAGGCGGAGGCATTGGAAAAGGCCATTTTCAAGGTCATACCCGGCATGGTTTCGAAGAAAACCTTCCAATTGGAAGGCGATAAACTGAAGGAAGTAACGGGCAAAGTGAAAGACGCCAAATTGGTTTATGCAGGTTTCGACAAGGACGGCAAACTCGTCGGCCTAGCCATTGAAGCCAGCGGTATGGGCTTCGCTGACGCAATTAAGGTCATTTACGGCTACGACCCGCACAAAGAGAAAATCGTTGGGTTTTACGTGCTCGAAAGCAAGGAGACGCCGGGCTTGGGCGATAAAATCGAGAAGGACGCTTCGTTTTTGGCCAATTTCGATTCGCTGGACGTGGCACTTTCCGAGGATAAAAACAGCGTGAAAAACCCCGTCACAACGGTAAAGCACGGCAAGAAAAAGAACGGCTACGAGGTGGATGGTATCACGGGTGCCACTATTTCTTCGAGGGCAGTGGGCAACCTCTTGAAAAACAGCACGGGCGAAACATTGCCGCAGCTTTACAAGAACAAGGATTTTTTTGAAGCAAAATCGCAGCAATGAGCATTCAGACGACCAACAAGGCGAACGAAGGTTTCTGGGACAAGCTGGCCAGCAGTCCCTCCACCGACGAGTACATGAAGGGCTTGTTCCGGGAGAACCCCGTATTCGTGCAGGTGCTCGGCATGTGTTCCACTTTGGCGGTGTCGAACACGGCACTGAACGGACTGGCGATGGGCCTTGCCACCACTTTCGTGCTGCTCATGTCCAATATCCTGATTGCTTCGCTGCGCAACGTGATACCCAAGCAGGTGCGCATCGCCTCGTACCTGCTCATCATCGCCACTTTTGTGACGATGACGGACTATGCCATCCAAGCCATCAGCGTGGAGCTGTCAAAGGCGCTCGGTGCCTTCATCGCCCTCATCGTGGTGAATTGCCAGATTTTAGGGCGAGCAGAAGCTTTTGCTTCGAAAAATACGGTCTGGAGGTCCATTCTGGACGCACTTGGCATGGGCACGGGCTTCATCATTGCGCTGCTCTGCCTTGGCACCGTCCGAGAATTGCTGGGCAATGGAAGCATCTTCGGAATCCCTGTTTTCCCAGATAGTTTTCAAGAATGGGTCATCATGATTTTGCCGCCGGGCGGCTTTTTCATGCTGGCTATATGGTTGATGGTATTTAATGCCATGAAACAAAGGAAAGCGGTTTGAAAGAGGGTTTCAGGTTTCACGGAAGCAGCGTCCCCCTGAAACTTGGAACCTGAAACCTGAAACCCAAGAAAAACGTCATGAATCAGGAATCACTTTGGTCTATTTTCATCAATGCGGTGTTGATAAACAACTTCGTACTAGCCTATTTCTTGGGCATTTGCCCGTTTTTGGGCGTGTCTGGCAAAATGGAAACGGCCACCAAAATGGGCGGAGCCGTGACCTTCGTATTGGTCATCAGTTCACTGTGTGCATATGGTTTGCACTCACTGCTGGCAGCCATCGGGGCACCCTACCTTGAGCTGATCAGTTATATCGTCGTCATTGCCGCTACGGTGCAATTGGTGGAGATGTTCATCAAAAAAGTAAGCCCTGTGCTGTTCAATGCGCTCGGCATCTTCCTGCCGCTCATCACGACCAATTGTGTCATCCTGGCCTTGGCCCTATTTCAGACGAACAAAGGGTACAACTTCGTCCAGTGCCTGGTTTATGCCCTTGCTTCCGGGGCAGGCTTCACGTTGGCGTTGGTGCTAATGGCAGGCATCAGGGAGCATTTGGATTTGGCGGAGCCGCCCAATATCGTGAAAGGCACCGTGCTGACGCTGATGATTGCGGGCATTTTGGCGCTGTCGTTCATGGGCTTTGCGGGGCTGGGAAGCAATTGATGCGGGATACTGGATGTTGGATGCTGGATGTTGCGCAGCAATCTAAAATCTTAAATCTGACGTCTTAAATCTTATATCAAATCAAAATCAAGATGCTAAAATCACTCTTCATCGCAATCGGTGGCATCGTTGGGCTGATGCTGGTTTGGGTGGCCATACAGGCACTTTGGCGAAAGGTATTTGCCGATGATTACACCACCGATGAAGACGTGCTGGCGGGCCGCCGCAGCTGCGGCAATTGTGGCTGCACGACGGTTTGCAAGACCAAGGGAACACGGCTTTCAACGAATTGAATAGTTAGGTTTGATGGGTTTGATGGGTTTGATGAGTTTGAGTTGTAGCTCGACACATCAAACAAATCAAACACCTCAAACAAATCAAACAGCAATAAAATGGCATATTTAGCAGACTTCGATGTCCATCAGAAATACCAAGCGAAGGTCAAGAAGACGGAACGCATGACCCCGGCTGGCACGGACGAGATTCGGGAAATCGTGCTGGAAGTGGAACCCGGCTTTGAATGCAAGGTGGACCAGAGTTTTGGCGTATTGGTTAACGCAAAAGGCGAGTTCGGCAACCAATACCACCACCGCCTGTACAGTGTGGCCGACCTGCCGGAGCAACAGAACGGCAAGCCACTCATCACCATGCTGGTGAAGCGCTGCTCCTATGTGGACGATTTCAGCGGGGAGCACTATCCCGGCGTCGCATCCAACTACCTCTGCGACCGCAAGGTGGGCGATGAAATCACCGTCACTGGGCCGCACAAGCTGCCGTTCGCCGTGCCGGACGACCACCACGCCAACCTCATCCTCATCGGCATGGGCACGGGGATTGCGCCGTTCCGGGCGTTCATCAAGCATATTTACAAGCATGTGCCCGACTGGCACGGCAAAATCCGCCTGTTCTACGGTGCCCGGAGCGGCCTCGAACTGCTCTACCTCAACGATAAGGTGGGCGACCTGACCAACTACTACGACCGGGGCACTTTCGAGGCATTCCGTGCAATCAGCCCCCGACCGCACATGTCCGACCCCATCGCCTTGGATGCTGCAATGGAGGAACGGGCCGCCGAAATCATTGAAATGCTAAATCAGGCCAACACCCATATCTATGTTGCTGGCTATGAAAAAATCAAGGCCAAGCTCGACAAAGCTTTTACCACCATCCTCGGCTCCAAACAGAAATGGGAAACCCGCAAAGCCGAGCTGATAGCGGGCGGAAAATGGGCGGAAGTTATTTATTAGAGAGTGAGAGAAGTGAGAGAGTGAGAGAAGTGAGAGAGTGAGAGAAGTGAGAGAGTGAGAGAGGGAGAGGCGGGCGTTTCTCACCCTCTCACTTCTCTCACCCTCTAAATCAAGAATAGAATGTCAGTTCTAATATCCTTAACAGCACTTGGTGGTTTGACGCTATTGTTGGCGATTATGCTCATTTGGGCCAACAAAAAACTCTACGTTTTTGAAGACCCACGCATTGACACCGTGGAGGAAATGCTGCCTCATGCCAACTGTGGAGGCTGCGGCTTCCCGGGTTGTCGCCCATTTGCGGAAGCATTGGTAAATGGAAAGGTTTTACCGGGCAAATGCACCGTGAGCACGGATGATGGCAAAGCCAAAATTGCAAGCTACCTCGGCGTGGACGTTGGGGCGGAGGAAAAATGGGTGGCTCGACTGGCCTGTGCTGGCGGCACGAACGTGGCGCTGAATCGGGCGAGGTACAACGGCGTGAAAACCTGCCAAGGCGCCGCTCTGGTTTCCGGCGGAGGAAAAGGCTGCTTCTGGGGCTGCCTCGGTCACGGCGATTGCGAAGCAGTCTGCGATTTTGATGCAATTACTTTAAACGCCTTCTCGCTGCCCGTGGTGGACGTAACCAAATGCACCGCCTGCGGCGATTGTGTGGAGGTCTGTCCAAAGGATTTGTTCTCGCTGCACCCCATCAGCCACCGCCTTTGGGTCAATTGCAAGAACCTGGAGCACGGCGACGAGGTGCTGGAGGACTGCCAAGTGGGCTGCACGGCCTGTGGCAAATGCGCCATGGATGCCCCCGGCAACCTTATTTCGATGATAAATAACCTGCCTGTGGTCAATTATTCCTTGAACCACAACACACAGGTGCCCATACAGCGCTGCCCGACGGGGGCCATCGTCTGGTTGGATGATAAACAAGGCGCCGTGAAGGGTACGGAAAGCAAGAAAATTGTGAGGAAAGGCGAGCGATTGGAAGGGTTTTCATGAAGTATTTTTAGGCTTTGAAAAACGGGAAGACTTGTTTGAAGCGGCCAACTGTTGTTCCAAACAAGTCTTTTTAATTTTTATTTAATCGAATATGACCAGCTTTGGGGTCGGTTTTGGCGAATTTTGAAATTTCGAACAACAATTTATCGCTAAAAACTTCATGGCATGAACCAACCAACGATACTGCTGGTCGAAGACGAACCCAAGGTGGCGGCCTATATTAAAAAAGGCCTAGAAGAGAACGGTTTTATAGTGGACTTCGCCCCCGACGGCGCTGTGGGAGGTTATTTGGCAGAGACCAAGCACTACGACCTCGTACTCCTCGACCTGAATTTGCCCTATAAAAGTGGCTACGAAATTTGCCAAAACCTGCGGCAGAAAGACGCCACAGTGCCCATCATCATGGTGACAGCAATGGGCGATATTGACAAGAAAATAACGGGCT
>JADLHE010000545.1 GCA_020848965.1 Saprospiraceae bacterium | reverse complement strand
AGGCCCTTGAAGACCTTGACGAAGCCCTCCTGCAAACCGTCGTTGGCAGACTCGAAGTCGCCGGTAATGCGGTATGCGAGCGTGAACATGGCCTTCTTGTACTTTTCGTACAAGTTCTTTTGTGCAATCCGGTCGTGTGCGATACAGGACTTCACCAATTCTTTTTCGGTCATGTTGACTTGATAGGTAGTCATTAGCGAAGTTGGTTCGTAAGCTGTTGAACGGTAATAAAGTGAAGTGGTTGGTGGGATTGGTTGTATGCAAAGCAAAAATATTCGGGCCTAGGGCAGATTTTCAAATAAAGAACGAGGCCGACAAGGGATTGCACCTGTCGGCCTCGTTCTTTGCCCAAGCTAAACTATATTTAGAATGAAAATCCTACGGTCATCAGCCACCTGGCTGGGCGCTGGGAGAAGTTGATTTGCTCGCCGCCGATGGTCATGTGCTCGCCAAATTTTTGAAAATTGCCCTCATAGCGTAGGTCGAGGGTGATTTTCCAAATATCGAGGCCCAAGCCACTTTGAAAACCGAGGTTGAAATCATTGAAACGCCTATCGTAGCTGCCAATTTCCTCCAGTTCCGACTTGCTGGCAACGTAAACATGGCCTGTCGGGCCAGCTTCCAACCTAAGTGGGCCTAGTTTGTAGCCCACCATCAAGGGCAGGTCGAGGTTCCGGTATTTTTCCGTGAGCACCTCGTCCATGAAGCCATCCCCAATATCCGTTACCTGAAAATCAACGGACGACGAGTTGAAAGCGGCCTCTGGTTGCAGGTACATATGCTCGCCCAGTTTCACCCTGCCAAAAACGCCAAAATGGTAGCCATAATTGGCATCCTTGATGGCCACAGAAACGCCGTTTTGTTGGATGGTTTCCGAATTGAGTTGGGAGGAACTTAAACCAGCCCGAAAGCCATAACGAATTTGGGCATTGACGGTTATTGCGAAGCAAAGAATTGCGAAGGCCAAAAAACTGATTCTTTTCATGGTTTTGCTGTTTAATTTTTACTGAAACGTGGCGAGGAATCCGATTCGTATGCAGGCATGGAGGGAAGAAAGCTTTTAACCTGCTCTTAACGGATGATGGAAGTCTATTCAAGCCAAGACAATAATCATGCAAGCCTAAATCATTGCTCCTGTAAATTGAAAATTTCGAGGATACAATTCAACCAACGACAATGAAAGCGGGTTTTCATCCAAGAAGTAATTGAAAGCAAACATGAATCTTGAGATTCGAGTCGTCAACTCCCGCTCCGATTTGGAGCAATTTGTCCATTTCCCTTTCCAACTCTATTCGAAAAGTCCGTATTGGGTTCCCCCGCTAAAAGCTTCGGAACTGGCATGGCTGCAGCCTAGCAAAAACCCCGCTTTTGAACATTCATCGGTCGTTAAGTACCTAGTTTTCCAAAATGGTCAAGTTGTTGGCCGGGTAGCTGGCATCATCAACGAACTGGAAACCAAGCAGTTGGGATTCCGCCATGCCCGTTTTGGCTGGCTGGACTTTGTGGACAACCAAGAGGTGAGCAAACTGCTACTTGATTCAGTTGCAAAATGGGCAAAAAGCATGGACTGTGTCAGGCTCAAGGGGCCTTATGGCTTCAATTCGTTGGACAAGAACGGCATGCTCGTTGAAGGGTTCGAGGAAATGGGCGCCATGACCACGCTTTACAATTTCGACTACTACCCTAAGCATCTTGAAAAACTTGGTTTCCAAAAAGAACTGGAATGGCTGGAATTGAAAACCAAGCTGCCAAACCCCTTTCCTGAAAAAATAACGAAAGCCGCCCGGTTGGTTGAACAGCGTTTTCGCTTGAAAATAAGCCGTCCAAAACACAAATTGGAGATGCTGGAACTGGGCAAGGTCATTTTCAAAATGCTGGAGGAAACCTACCACCATTTGCCAACCTACGTGCCCATTTCAGCCGCACAACAGGATTTTTATATCAAAAACTATATTGGCATGCTGCCGCCAAAATTCGTTTGCATCGTGCAGGATGAACAGGGTGAAACCATTGGCTTCGGCATTACGATGCCCAATTTGGCGAAGGCCATGCAAAAAGCAAATGGCAAACTGCTCCCCTTCGGATTTTTGCATTTGTTGCTGGCGCAACGCTTCAATACCTGCGCTGATTTGACCCTGATTGGTGTGAAGGAAGAATGGCGGAAACGGGGCGTCCATTCCATTATTTTTTCGGAATTCGGGCATACGTTTTTAGGGCTTGGCTACGACCATTTCAACGTGAACCCCATGCTGGAAGACAACCAAAATGTGCTGACGCTCTGGAAGGAATTCGATTACCGAATCCACAAACGCCGGAGGACCTACTATCGGGATTTATGAGGATTTTAGCTGGGCAACAATTTCATTTGCCGCCAATTCTGCGCCCAGCTTGCCGCCTAATTTGCCCCTAATCAATTGATAATCAGCATGTATTCTTGTTCTGACAGCTCCATCCAAAATATTGGAAAGTGCCTCGGCAAGCCTTTCAGAAGTAAAATCAGCTTGAATCAACTCTGTAACCACTTCCTTATCCGCTATCAAATTCACGATGGAAATGAAGCGCAAATCTTTGTTGACTAACCATTTCGCAAGGCGATAGGAAGTGCTCCCAGCTTTATAGCAGACCACTTGAGGCACTTCGAAAAGTGCAGTTTCCAAAGTTGCAGTACCTGAGGTTACAAGGGCTGCTTTGGCATATTGCAATAAGTCGTAGGTCTGGCCATGCACCCATTTAACCGACCCATCTTTTTGCATGAATTGTTCGTAAAAAGCCGAACCCAAAGATGGCGCACCTGCTACAACAAACTGATATTCACCAAATTGCGGAGCAACCTCCAACATGACATCGAGCATCCTGCTGACTTCTTGTCGGCGGCTGCCTGGCAACAGGGCTATAATTGGCTTTTGTGCATCAAGTCCATTTTTCGAGCGAAATTCGGTGTTTGGCATGTGCTCGGCAATGAGCGACACCAAAGGATGGCCGATATAGCTCACGCCAACGCCATGTTTTTTATAAAAATCCACCTCAAATGGAAAGATGACGAACATCCGCTCCACGCAATCCCGAATGATTTTCACCCGGCTGGTATGCCATGCCCAAAGTTGCGGTGAGATGTAGTAGAACACCCTAATGCCTTGTTTTTTCGCCCAAGTGGCCATACGAAGGTTGAAGCCGGGGTAATCAATCAGTATAAGGCAGTCAGGTTTGTACTCAATAATATCTTCTTTTACGGCTCGGAAATTCCGAAGAATGGTCGGTAGGTTTTTAATCACTTCCACGAAGCCCATAAAGGCCAATTCTCGGTAATGTTTCACGACTTCTGCCCCAGCCTCGGCCATCAGGTCACCGCCCCAACAGCGAAGTTGAGCCTTTGGGTCGGCTTTGCGCAGCGACCCTACCAATGCTGCTCCGTGCAGGTCTCCAGATGCTTCGCCAGCTATGAGGTAGTATTTCATAATCAACTTGAAACCGCAAAGTAAGTAGATTTACGATTCTGGATTTACGAATTCTGATTGGACAACTACTTGAATTTCAATTGATTGCCTCCTGGTTCAAATCAAAATCAATATCGTTGAGCGAGTCAAAAAGGCTTGACTGAGAATTGTCAACCGACTAAATGATTGTGAAACTATGCCTTACCTTGGCGGCCTGAATCAAATAGCCAAATTATGCAACAAAAAGACGTACACTATTCCGATTACCTTCAGTTAGAAAAGATACTGAACGCCCAACAGCTCGAAAGCGACCTGAACGAGGCTCATGCGCATGATGAAATGCTGTTCATCATCATCCACCAAGCTTACGAGCTTTGGTTCAAGCAAATCATGTACGAGATTGAGTCAGTTGCCGAAATCATGGGCAAGGGCACTATCAACGACAATTCGCCCGACCTCCAAACTGTAGTACACCGCCTCAACAGGGTCACGGTCATCCTCAGGGTAGGCGTTCATCAGATTGACATCATGGAAACCATGACACCAATGGATTTCCTCGACTTCAGGAATTTCCTACGCCCGGCTTCTGGCTTCCAAAGTTGGCAGTTCAAATTGGCGGAAGCCCGTCTTGGCCTGCGCTACACGGAGCGCCATGCGCAAGAATACTATATTTCGCAGCTTCGCAAAGAACACGTTGACCTGATAAAGTCAACCGAACAGAAACCCTCCTTGCTCGACTTGGTCAATGAATGGCTGGAAAGGATGCCATTTTTTGAGGACACTGAAAGTTGGCCCACTTATGAGGCGGATGAAATTCAACGTCATCCATTCTGGGTTGATTATGCAGCTCGTTATGTTGAAAGCCTGATGCCGAACGAGCGCATCAATTTGCGGTATTTCAATACAGTCTTCTTTGGCGAAGAGGTGGATGAAAGCCGTCGCCTCAGCCCGAAGGCTTGCAGGGCAGGTTTGTTCATTTTCCTTTTCAGGGGCTATCCCATGTTGCAGACACCTTTCCAATTGCTGAATCTGCTTTTGGAAATTGACGAACAACTCTCCACTTGGCGTTACCGACACATGAACATGGTGCACCGAATGATTGGGACAAGAACTGGAACGGGTGGCTCTACCGGCAAAGATTATTTAAAAGGTGCCTTGGACAAGCATTACATCTTCAAGGAAATTGCCGGTTTGACGAGCTTCCTCATCGAAAGGCAGAATTTGCCGAAACTGAGCAAAACGCTGGAAGAAAAACTTGGGTTCAAGGTTTAATAGGTGGTTGCCCGATACTGTTTGCGCTTTTTTTGAAGCCATACGGGCAATTCCGGCAACCATTTTCACAGCAATACCCCCTTTCCAATAGGTAGGTTGCTGTAAAGACTATTCTGCCATTCTCCCAATGGTAGTCCTTTCCTTCTGTCAATTTAAGTGGTTGAAGTGTCTTGGGCCTGTTGTCCTGTTGCATGGTATAGAAAACAAAAATGACCTGTTGAACTTCTATTCAACAGGTCATTTCCCCAGTTTCAATGTTTCAAAAAATCAAGCCTTCTCTAGTACCAAAGTGGGGTAATACCGCTTTACCAGTTCAAACCCACCAAATAGCACTACGGAATAAAAAAGGTCGCTGTACAAGGTATTCCAATAGAAAGGAATAGCAGCAATAAAGCAGGCAATCAGGCCTTCCGATGTCCTTGGGTAAATATCAGTGTTGAACCATGTGTAGAAATTGGTCACAAAAAAGAAAATCAAGGAAGCCGAAACAGCTGCAATTCCAACCCTTGGTGCTGTAATTTTCTTCAAAAGCCCCGTGCCCATCAGTACAATCAACATGAAGGCAAAATAGACTTCAGGGTTTGCAAACCAAGCAAAGCCTTTGTAGTAGCTAGAGAAAAAGATATTGTCGAGCAACAAGTTCGTAATCCATATGGCTGCGAGCGGCAGCAGGTAGGCCATGTATTTCCGATTGAAATAGGCTGCACTGAAAATCGCAATGCTTCCAAGTGGCGAAAAATTGAACAGGCTGAATGCCAAAGTGTGTGGCATCAATCGGCTAAAAGCCAGCACCATCACTACCAACGCCACAATTCCCCATCGGGTGTTATTTTTTT
>JADLHE010000544.1 GCA_020848965.1 Saprospiraceae bacterium | reverse complement strand
CAGATTGGCTTGGACTTTATCCGACGGTTTCTGCTCTACCATATTGGCGCAAAGCTGAACATCAAGCTGCTGACTGACTTTATTATAAAGCTGCTGCAACTGCCAGCCACCTTCTTCCAATCCCGCATGACGGACGACGTGATGCAGACGCTTTACGACAACCCACGAGTGCATCGTTTTTTCACAAAAGACGCAGTATCAGTCGTTTATGCAAGTTTGGTTATCTGTTTTTTCTTGCTGGTTTTATTGGCATTCAACCTTAAAATCTTCCTGACAGCCACCGTTTTCGCCGTGGTGCAAGTGCTTTTTGTCCGCTATTTTATCAACAAGCGAAAATCGCTCAATTTCAATCGGCACAAACTGGCCGCCGAGCGTTATAGCCGTTTGACCGACCTCATCCGGGGCATTCGGGACATCAAACGCTCTAATGCGGAACAGACTCAACGCTGGGCATGGGAGCGCTCCGAAGCTCGGTTGTACAAAGTTGGTCGCTCCTATTCGCTTTCCGATGAGCTTTCCATGCAGATTCCATTCTCCTTGGGCGAGCTTCGCAATATCATCGTCATTTACCTATCGGCAATGGCTGTCATTGAAGGAAATATGAGCATAGGCGTAATGGTGGCCGTGCTTTTCATTTTGACACAATTGAACACCCCCATCCGCCAACTCATCGAGTTTTTCATGGGCTGGCAGGAGGCAAAATTGGGTATGGAGCGCATGAACGAGGTCTTTGCCTACGATAATGCCGCAACTGGCGAGCGTATTGACGAACTGCCCGAAGACGGCTATTTGGAGGGAGACAGCCTTTCGTTCCGCTACGAAGGTGAGCACTCGCCTTGGGTCATCCGCAACCTCGATTTTCAAATCCCAAAAGGAAAAATCACGGCCATTGTTGGCCCGAACGGCAGCGGAAAGTCCACGCTGCTCAATTTAATGACCACTTTTTTGCAGCCTCAGGAAGGCATTTTGAAATATGGTGGGTTCAAACTGAACGACTTCCAAGCCTCAGCTTGGTTGTCCAAATGCGGCATTGTGGCGCAAGATGGCCACCTTTTCTATGATACGATTGCTCGGAATATCGTACTCGGCGAAGAAGTGATTGACAACCGAAGGTTGATGGAAGCCGCAAAAATCGCCAACCTGCTCCCCTTTTTGGAGCGAATGCAACATGGGCTATATACGATGGTGGGCGAAGGCGGTGTTGGTTTGAGCAAAGCGCAGCAGCAAGGCATTTTGATTGCGAGGGCCGTTTACAAACAACCCGATATTTTACTGCTGGACGAGGCCACCAACGATTTGGATGCCCAAAACGAAGCCATTGTGATGAGCCGAATAGAAGAAGCATTTAAAGGAAAGACGGTCGTTCTTTTTACTAGCCGCATCAATTTGCCTATCAATATCCAGCACGTCATTCCATTGGCACCGCCCAGAAACAAAGTACAGGAACGCTCGATGCTATCCGATTCGATGGGCGGCAATGGCAATATCCTGCCTGATAACCTTGAAGAAGTTTTACAGTCGAACTGAAAACCATGCAGCAAGACAATATCGAATATCTGAGCGGAGAGGTAAAGGAAATCATGTCAACGCCGCCATCCTGGGTTGCCACTTGGGGCACTTGCATGCTCATTGGCACGGTCGTGCTGATGTTTTTGGTAGGCTTTCTTTTCCACTTCCCCGACATCGTGACGGGTGAGGTCACCATCTCCACGGAAACCCCACCAATCACCGTTGTTTCACCCAAATCGGATTATATCTCTGAAATAAAAGCGGTGGACAATACCAAGGTCAAAACGGGTGATTTGTTGGCCGTTTTCCCCTCCAATGCCGATTATATGGACGTCCTGAAATTGGAGGAAGACATTGAAAATATTGGGCAATTGGACTTGATAAAGCTGCAAAGCTATCGGCCCGACCGCAGCTTGAGCATCGGGGAATTGACCCAAGCTTATTCCAATTTTGCAACGGCCTTTGAGTTGGTGCCTTTGGACCAAAGCGGCGAAGTTGACTACGCAAGGGTGGCAGCCGTAGAAACCGTAAATGCCCAGTACCAAAAGCAATTGCGCAGCCTTCAGGCAAGGGTTCCAAGCGTGAATGCAGAGTTGGCTGCATTGCGGCAAGAGCTTAAAATTGCATCCAGGCAATACGGCGCTTCAGTGGACACCGCCGATGCAGTGGTTTTGTTCAAAATCAATTCCGACATTAAAAGCAAGGAGACTGAATTGAAGCGGATTCAGTCAGAAATTGATAACACCATCGGGGAAATTTCCAAATCAAACGTGCGCAAACTCCAAGCGCAAACCCAAGCCAACAGCCAAGCTGGCGATGCCATTTTTCAGCTTAACCAAAAGCTTGATGAACTGAAAAAGGAAATCAAGCTATGGAAGGAAAAATACCTCGTCATCGCCCCAGGAGGTGGCATCGTGCAGTTTTACAGCAATTTCAAGGTGAAGGACTTCGTGAATGGCGGCGATATTCTTTTCAATATTATGCCCGAATTTGACACGGAGCGCTACATCGGGAAAGTGAACCTGCCCGTAGCTAAAAGCAGCAAAGTGAAAAAGGGCCAATTCGTGAACATCAAGTTTGAACGCTACGATTTTCGGGAGCACGGGACGGTAAGGGCAAGGGTCACAAAGGTTTATCCGGTGGCGAAAGAGAACGCTTTTTATGCCGACCTGAACATGGACCACGGCCTTGTGACCAACCTGAACCACAAGCTCGACTATTACCAAAACATGGTGGGTAAAGCCGAAATCATTACCGAGGACAAGACCTTCATCAGCAAGCTCTTTGAAAAGCTGATGGCGAATTTCTGAGCTTACAAATCACTGTTTTTCAATCGTTTATAGCTAAAAAAGAAGAACAGTGAAGTATAAGAAACGGTAGCAATAGCAGCTTCCAAAGGCGTCAAAACCATTCTGAACGCAAAGTTTTTAATTGGGTCAAAAAAGAACTCTAAAGCCACATTGGGCACCAAATCCTCCATTGAGTTGATGGGATAAAGGGCCATGCTCAGGTTTTTGATGAAGTACATATGCGGCAGCCAACGGATGAGCGGTTCCAAAATCATTGCATAAGCGATGAAAACAAACAGTGCAATGCCCGTTTTTCGGGTCAGAAGGCCCACCAAAAGGCCAAAGCTCATATAGCCCGTAGCCATCAAAAAATAGCGTGGGATATAGTCAATATGTTTGAAAACCGTTGACAAATAAGGCGTTTCTTCCAAATGCGCTGCGCCAATTACAAGGGCTGAAATGGCATAGTAAACCGTTGCGGCGGCAGCCGTCACCAAAATAAAAACCAGCTTGCTTTTGAAAAACTCCTCCCGGTGCAGGCCACCAATGATGTTTTGCCGGAGCGTCCGGTTGGAAAACTCGTTCGTTACCATCAAAACAGCTATGAAACCGAGCACGAAAAAACTAATCCAGTTGCCAGCATAGCCCAACCACTCCCAGACCGATGGAAAAACAAAAAATTGTTTAGCT
>JADLHE010000543.1 GCA_020848965.1 Saprospiraceae bacterium | reverse complement strand
TTTGCCTGAAAGAACCGCTCGAACAGGTGCGGCAGTTCATCCGCTGGGATGCCCACCCCGGAGTCCGACACGGAGAGGTGCAGCCATTTGTCCTTCACATCCGCCCGCATGACCACCTTGCCACCCGATGGCGTGAACTTGATGGCGTTTGACAGCAGGTTGTGGACGATTTGCAGCAGCCGCTCCGGGTCGTAGTCCATCACGATGGCGGCTTGGTCGCTCTCCACCCGAAGCATCACGTTCTGGGCGTTAGCGTAGGAGTGCAGGCTCTCGCTGATATAGCGCAGGTAGGGCAGCACATCGCCTTGCACATAGTTGATTTTCAGGATTTTAGACTCCAGTTTTGCCAGGTCGAGCAATTGGTTGATGAGCCGCAGCAGGGAATCGCCGTTGCGCCTTATCAAGCCCAACATGCCTTTCTTTTGGGAATCCGTTTCAGCCTTTTCAAGCTGCTCCCCCATGCCCAAAATAACCGTCAGTGGCGTGCGGAACTCGTGGGTGATATTGGTGAAAAAATGGCCCTTGAAGTCGTTCAGTTCCTGGAGGCGGTCGGCTTCCACCTGTTTTTTCTCCTGGAGCAAGCGGCTTTCCCGAAGGGCAAAATCGGCTTGTTGCTTGTCCTCCACCTGCTTTTTATGCCGATAAGCCAGACCCATCGAAAATACCAGGATTTCAATGATGGTGCAAACCTTGAGGTTGTCAACCGTGTAAGCCGTCAGGTTAAGCCTCGAAAACAGGGTCAGCAAAAACCCCAGACTGATAAAGCCAATACCTGCGGCGATGAAATACCCTTTCGGGTCTTTGGTCTTGTACAAGGGGTAAATGAACAAGAACCCCGAAATCGTTACCAAAGCGATATAGAACAAGGTCGTCCGGTCGTCAATCACGTAACTGAAATTGTACCGGAATGCGAGGAAAATGAAAACTGCCAGCAAAGGCGGGCCCAGCCAAATCAAGCACCGGAAATAGCGGTCCCATTTGGGCAGCAGGTGCTCCAAATCCAAAAAGCTGCGGATGAACGCCAGCCAGCACATCAGCCCCAGGTAAACGGTTGTTTTGAACAAACTGAAATAGCCGGGGTGCTTCGCAAAAACAAAGCTCCCTAACCAATCTTCCAAGTCATCGGATACATACGCCGTATAGACCAACACCATGAGCAGGTACCCGGAATAATAGAAATAGCTTCTGTCCCTGACGATGAAGAATTTGATGAAATTGTAGAGCAGCATCATCAGTAAGAAGCCAGAGAACAGGGCGCTCCACGTCTTTTTATTCAACAATTGGTCGTAATAGGCGTCAGCGGGCTGCACAAAGATTTGAAAAGAGGGCGGTATGGCATTGCGCTCGCCGATTCCCCGAAAATAAATGGTTACGGGTTCGTGGGGCGGCAGCGCCAGTTTGACATAGTTGCCGCTGCGGGTGGGCGCAAATTTTTTCCGGTGCAAGGGGAGGAAACTGCCGTTTGCTTCGGCGACCCAGTTCCCTAGGGTGTCTTTGGTGAAAATTTCGAGATGGGTAAATGTCCCGGAGAACTGGAGCACCCATTCCAGGTTGTCCGCTGCATTGGGCAGGCGGTTTTCCAATTGCAGTTTCCCCCAATAAGGCTGCAGGCTGGCTATCTGCTTCGCCTGCCCGGCATAAGGTTGGAAACGAGCCTGCAAGCGGGGCTGTAAAATAGCGGCGATGCCATAGCCCGTGGCAGTATCCGGCAGGATTCCAACATGCTGGCGCAGTTCGTAGAGGATGGCTTTGGTCAGCACGAACACCGACGCAGCGGTATCTGTCCTGGTGGCATTGCTTGCCTGTACAAGCACATTTTGGGCGGGCAATGCCATGCGCAAAAGCAGGCAGAACAGGACGGGCAGGCAGCTTTTAATCCTCATTTTTTTAGGTGAAAAAATGAACCGTTTAGCGGAGACTATTCGAGAAGTTCATTTTGCGCAAATGTAAAGGCGGTTATTTCTGGCGCTAAAATTCGGAAAATTAGCCGAAACCCAAGCACCCTGATTCAATTCAGTTACCTGCTTTGCTTTTTGCGCTCGTCGGCCTTTCCCCAAATTCTTCCATAAACGCATCGGAGAAATTATTGAGGGCCGAATACCCCACTTGGTAAGCGATTTCGGAGACACTGAGCGTCGTCGTTTGCAGCAAATGCCGCCCGTGGTGCAGGCGGATGGAGCGAATGAACAGGCTCGGCGACTTGCCCGTCAGTGCCTTCACCTTGCGG
This sequence comes from Saprospiraceae bacterium, assembly GCA_020848965.1. Classification (GTDB taxonomy): domain Bacteria; phylum Bacteroidota; class Bacteroidia; order Chitinophagales; family Saprospiraceae; genus UBA6168. The sequence continues at coordinate 7,482 of JADLHE010000543.1, read as the reverse complement.
AAAATCTGGCTGCGGCTCATCGCCAATGCCCGCTCCAATTGCGGCATCTCGAAGTCCGTGTCAGACAGGTTGGCCTCCACGATGGAGCGGAATTTTTGGAGGAAAACGTCTTCGATTTCGGATTGCGGATTTTCGATTTCGGAATTTTCTGGCACGCCCCCAATCCGCAATCCGTAATCCCCAATCCGAAATCGTTCCTGCAGCTTCTTCCGCAGTTCCAGCAAATTTCCCACCGTTACCAGCAGTTCTTCTTGGTGAAATGGCTTGGAAAGATAGGCATCCGCCCCACGACGCAGGCCCTTGAGGCGGCTTTCCACGTCGGCTTTTGCGGTGAGCAAAATGATGGGGATGTGACTGGTGCGCTCGTCGTTTTTCAGGGCTTCCACCACTTCGAAGCCGTCCTTTTCGGGCATCATCACGTCGCTCACGATGAGGTCGGGGATGGATTCCAGCGCCTTTTCAATGCCCGCACGACCGTTGAAGGCGAAGTCGAGGGCGTATTGTCCTTGCAGGCAAGCGGCAAGGTATTCCACCACATCGGGATTGTCTTCGACGAGTAGGATTTGTGGCAGGGACGAATCAGCAGCTTGGGCAGCCGTAGGCAGCATTTGTGGCCTTGCAATGGATGCCTTTCCCCCTTCGAGGTTCATGCTTGCCCCTGCCTCCGAGAATACGCTCTTGTTAGTAATGGGCAATTTCACCAAAAACGTGGTGCCCTTTCCCACAGCGCTTTCCACCGATATTTCGCCGCCGAGCGCCTTGACCAATTCATGGGTCAGGGAAAGCCCGATGCCCGTGCCACCTGCCTTGGAATGCTCTTGGTTTTTTGCCTGAAAAAACCGCTCGAACAGGTACGGCAGTTCATCCGCCGGGATGCCCGCCCCGGTATCCGTCACTTCGATATTGAGACTTGGCAGGTTTTTTCCCGACTCTAGTCGGGATGCCAAGTCTGTGGAAACCCGTATGACCACCTTTCCGCCCGATGGCGTGAACTTGATGGCGTTCGACAGCAGGTTGTGGACGATTTGCAACAGCCGTTCCGGGTCGTAGTCCATCACGATGGCGGTTTGGTCACTCTCTACCCGCAACATCAGGTTTTGGGCGTTGGCGAGCGAGTGCAGGCTTTCGGCAATGTATTTCACAAATGTGAGCACGTCGCCTTGTATATAGTTGATTTTCAGGGTTTTGGATTCCAGCTTGGCGAGGTCCAAGATTTGGTTGATGAGGCGGAGGAGGGATTCGCCATTGCGCTTAATCAAGCCCAATTTGCCCTTTGCATCGCTCTCCGTCAACCGTCCACCGTCTGTCGTCAACCGTTCCGTCATGCCCAAAATCACCGTCAGCGGCGTCCTAAACTCGTGCGTGATATTGGTAAAGAAGCGCCCCTTGAACTCGTCCATTTCCCGAAGGCGCAGGGCTTCCTGCTGTTCGATTTTTTGGCGAAGCCGATAATGGTAAAACTGCCAAACAGCCGCCACCGCCGCTGCCAAATAAATCAAATATGCCCACCACGAATTCCACCACGGCGGGCGGATGGTGAAGCGCAGTTCGGCGGGCTGCCCGCTCCAGGTGCCGTCGTTGTTGCTCCCATCCACTTTGAAAGTATAGGTTCCGGGAGCGAGGTTGGCGAATTGGATGCTGTTTTTGTTGCCCAATGCTACCCAATCTTTGTCCACGCCGATGAGTTGGTAGCGGTACTGGTTTTGGGCGGGGTTGGTGAATTCGTTGGCGGCAAAGTCGAAGGTGAGCAGGTTTTGGTCGTGGGAGAGAACGATTTCGGATTGCGGATTGCGGATTGCGGATTGGGTGCCGTGCAAATCCGAAATAGGCTGGTTGTTGACAGAAAGCCCAACGATTTGGACCTGCGGCACATTTTCATTGAAACGCAGGCTGTCGGGGTGGAAAATATTGATGCCATTTACCCCACCGAAAACAAGGTAGCCGTCTCGGGTTTTCAGGTAACTCGCACCGTTGAACTCATTGTCCTGTAAGCCATCCAAAACCGTGAAGTTCTTGGTCGTTTCCGCCCGCACGTCGAAGCGGCAAAGCCCTTTGTTGGTGCTCAGCCAGATGAAAGGCGCTTTGTCTTGTGCCAAAATCCCATACACCACAGTGTCGGGCAGACCCTGCGCTGTGCCGTATTTTTTGAACGTGCCCGATTGCTTGTCCAAGCGGTTCAGCCCGCCGCCCTTGGTGCCCACCCAGCCGTAGCGGTGGGGTTCGAGGGGGTCGTCGCAGACCGATAGCACATGGTTGATGGACAAGGAATTGCGGTTGGCAGGGTCGTTCAGGTACTGTTGGTAGCGATACCCAGCTTGGGTTGGGGTGGCTTTCGTCAAGCCCTCGAAGCCGAAAATCCAGACTGCGCCTTCACTATCTTCGTACAAGAAATAGGAATTTTCCGATAGCTGTTTTTGGGGTTTTTCAAACGGAAAATGCTGGCTCGCCTGCGTGGCGGGGTCAAAACGGTGCAACCCTTTTGTATTCACGCTGACCAGCTTCCCGTTGCGGTCGAAAATCACCACATTGCCCTCAAATGAGAAAGCCGTTTTCACTTTCGTGGCGGCATCCAGGCGGTAAATTTGATTTCCATCTTTGCGCATCCACCACATATTGCCAGCAGGGTCTAACGCCAAACTTACTGGTCTATCATTGGCGGCGAACAATGGCAAGTCGGTATTTGGCGCACTGCGGTCAAAGGATTTGGAAAGGAATTTTTTGTCAGGAAGTGAACCGGTATAGAGCGCCCCATCGGGGTCTTCATACAATAAACGATGAGCAGTTCCCGGCAACGCAATCTTGAATTTCTGCCCTTTATCGTTGATTTTCACAACGCCGTACCCGCTGGTGCCCACCCAAACAATGCCGCTTTTATCCATCATAAAAGCAGTGCAGCCGTAACCACCGTTGTCTTCGAGGTGCAGGACGCTGGGAGGTATTTCGACTTCCGGTTCGCCGTTGTTGAAGAACACAGAAGTTTCCCATTTCTGTATGTTTTTTTTGCTATAGTTGTACGCCCAGATATGCCCTGCATCATCAAAAACAATATTGGAGAAGAAAAGACTGGGTAAATTCTCTTTATTGTAAATGATTTTCCCGTCCATCATCAGTGTCCAAACATTGCTGTTGTTTTGCCTTGCCCGCATCAAAATATGACCAGTCTTGCTTTCCGCCAGGCAATCTATGTTATAGTCTGGGATGAGCGGTTCGGGCACGATTTGCTCCGAACTGGGGTCGAGCCGGAACAGCCCGTGGTTCGTGGCTACCAGCAGTTTTTTCCCCTTCGTAAAATGCATAAGATTGGCTTCCAACGGCCCGCCCGACCAGCCAACTGCGTTCGACAGGGAAATGGCTTTGCAAACTGGTTCGATGTCGGCGCTGCCCTGTTGTGCCGCCTTGGCCAGCAGGTCTTTTTGTGGGCTGATTTTCCAAATCCGGTCGTTGCCCGGTAGCCAAATAGTGCCATCGGGGGTCTCTGCTATTTTTTTCCCCCATTGGCTAAAAATATTTTTACCTGCTTGTTTTACGTGAAAAAAGCGACCGCTGATGGGGTCGAGCACGTCCACACCATCCACGAGCACCACCCAAATCCAGCCCCGGCTGTCCTCGAAAAGCTGTTGCACCTCGCTGCCGACAATGGCAAAGGGGTCGAACGGGTCGGGGGAGAAAACCTTGAAGCGGGAGCCGTCGTAGCGGTTCAGTCCGTCCTTGGTAGCTATCCAGATGAAGCCGTCCCTGCTCTGCAAAAGGTCGAACACCATCCCCTGCGACAGGCCGTCGTTGACGGTGAGCATGGTGACGCTTGCCGACGTTTGCGAAAAAAGACGGCAGGCGAAAAGCAGGAAAAGAAATGCGGCGATGGTTTTCTTCATCAAAAGGCACTGGTAATCGGGGTGCAAGGTAGGGGATTTGCACCTGAAAATGCCTGATTTGTGATGTACATCAAGTAATCCAATCCTTCGCAACCGTTAAAACTGTACGCTAGGGTTCGTTCTTGTACGATTCTTTTTCATGGAACCCGAATGGCCATATTTTGAGCATATCCATAAGCTTGGTCGGTTCGTATGAACGTCAAGCTATCCACGGAACCATCGGCAGCACGGTTGAAAACACAGCGGCAGTTGATCGGCCTTGCCCAATATTCGTCTTTGGCAGCCATTTTCAATTTTTCCTTCCATGTTGAAAATGCGTCTGTTGAGGATTGAATCAAAATCGGTTTGTCTATTGAGCGTAAATACTTCGTGGCTAAAAATACTGTCAAATCGGCGACGACAAGTGTGTTGTCGCCGCCGATTCTAGGGGCAGTATTGAGCGTAAAACGCTAAGGTGCCATATTTAATCAGTATAAATAAATACTAACCATTTAAGGCTCATTGGAATAACACCGTTAGCAGGGTGTCATCCCATGTGTAGGTGACAGTTGGCGGCTCGTCGCAGGTAGCACCACCATACGCACCGTTGTCACCAGTCAGGTATGCCCAAAGCATGCATTTACTGTCGCCCACCACTTTGCTATAGACACCATGCGTTACTTCATCCGATTCGGAGAAAGCTCCCGCTACGGTAGTACCTGCTGGCACGGTGGTAGAAAAATAGGGGCCTACTGAAATAGTCCAATTAAGACCTGTTTCATTGACAAAGGCATAGTTAATGCAGTTTTCTCCAAGGCAAGGGCTTGTTTGTGCTTGCGTGTTAAGCACGGCCCCGAACAAGAGCATGGTGATGAACATCAGTTTTTTCATGATTCAATAATTAATAAAATAAATGCCTACTCTATCTGCTTTTCGGCTTCCGCATTTGTTGCTTGATTTATTGCGATTAAATAAGTGTGACAAAAGTGAGGCGAGGCGGTGCCGAATCCTATTACTTTTAATCGAGCCAATACCAATAAAAAAAGCCCCATGCCAAGGGTGCATGAGGCTTCCAAAACTAGTGCTTCACAGTCAATACTTTACCACTTTCTGCACCGATTCTTCCTGCCCGTTTTTAATCTTCAACAGATAAAGACCGGGGGGAAGTGCGCTGGTATCGAAGGTAGTATTGGCTTGGGAGGACTGGCGCAACAGCCTGCCCATGCCATCCCAAAGCGAGACTTGCTGCGTGGTGGCAGGTGTTTCAGGAAGGTTTATAGAGAGCTTGTCAGCAAAGGGGTTGGGGGCTGCATGAAAAGCAGTTTGCTCGTTATCAGGGAGGCGCTGGATATGAGGGGGAGACTTTGTGCACCCAATAATGTTTACAATAATGCCTTGTGTAGTGGTGTAAACCATTTCAACATCCCCAGCATTTGGCATAAACTGGACGCTCCCTAGTAAACTATTATCCGAATTATTAATGTGAATGATATTATTCTGAAGGTTTAAGGCTACTATATCACAACCCTGCTTGAAATAATAGCTTGGAAGCCCTTCATATAAAGGCCCCTTTTTGAAAGGAATTGTAAACTCATATCCACTGCCCGGCAGAAATACAGCAAAGAATTCTGACCATGTTGTTATATTAACATGTCCATCAGAGTCTGATAAAGTATTTAATGGCGCTTTGCACACACAATTAAGCGTATTGTCCACTTCTAAGTGCACCACTTTTTCCCCAATGACGATGTCTATCATGCTACGATGCGAGGCCCCGCACTCCGCCTGTACCGTAAACAGGTAGAAGCCATTGGGCAGTGGGTTAAAAATATATCTCGGCACGGAAGTGCCAATGGTGACATTGGCGTGGTCCCCCGTGTTCAGGTTCAAATACCCGACATGGTAGGCAACGGCATCCGGTACGGCATCCCAGTCGAGTATCAACTCGTTGTCCGTCATGCTGGTGATTTCCAAAGTGGCGGGGTAAGGGCAATCACTATCGGAAACGGGAAAGCCTTGGGAAATGAAGGCTTCGACCTCAGAAGCGGGAATTGTAACAAGCCCATTGTAGTAGGCATCCATTTCTGCCATAAATTGCGGCAGATTTCCTTGGTCAACCGGGGAAATAGGCTGTGCATGGACAACGACGGCACCAGCCAAAAAGAGCAAAGCATTCAATAATCTGAGTTTTTTCATGTTAATGGATTTTGATTTGAAGAAAAGACAAAAGTCTCCTTTGTGCATGGACAAATCCCATTACGTTTTTTGGCTGTTTTACCAAAAACCGCCAAGTTGCCAGAGGCCGATTTAAACAAAATAATCTCATGCCGACAGGAAAACTATTGCAAACACTGCAAGTATTGACGAAGGCGGAATGGAAAGAACTCCAGCTTTTCCTCCAATCGCCCTACCACAACCGGGGGAAAGAAGCTGGCCCTACTCTGACCATGTTCCAATTTTACCTGAAGCATTCGCCGGGCTTCCAAAGCCCGAAGTTCAACAACGAGGAGCTATATGTCGCCACCTTTCCGAATGCAAGTTTTGTGGACAACAAGCTGGAAAAAATGAAGGGACGGCTCTATCAATTGGTGATGGAATTCGTCTCATTGCACCGTAAAGTACACCCCAATTGGGTGGCAATGTCGGCATTTTATCGGGAGCGGAACCTGCCCAAGCTCGCCATGCAACAGCATGACATCGCCGCAGAGCAACTCAATAGAAACGCCGTGCTGGACAGGAACTATTATTTGCTCCAATTGGAATTACAGCAGGAATTGGTAGCCTTTCACAGCAGTTTTGACAATAAGCCAAGCGACCTGGGCCTATCAGATGCTTTGATGGCCCTCGATAAGTTTCACCTCCTTTCCAAGTTGGAGTACACCTGTTGGCTGCATATGCAGGGCATCCACAACGAACTAACACACGCCATCGAAAGCTTGGTGCCTATACAATGGTTGCGCAATTTGCTGCCCAGCATTGGAGGAACACCCTTCATTAATGAACCGCCCATAGCCTGTTACTACGCCGCTTACCAACTATTATACAGCAAAGACCCAAACACCACCTTATTGGCAGAGCACTTGGAATCTACCCTAGACCTGCACGGCGACAAGCTGGCCACAGACAGCTTCCATAGCCTACAGACGATCCTGCGCACGCACGTCGTCGGTAAATACATTATGGGGTACGAGCATTACCTGCCCATTGCATTCCGCCTGTACAAAAACCACCTCGATAAAGGATGGCTTTATTACAATGGAAAGCTGTTGCCTGAGACCATCCTGAACATCGTTTCGTTGGGCTTGCGCTGCAATGAAGCCCCTTGGGTCTATGATTTCCTGCAAGCACACCAAGACCGTATCGGCGGCAATTACCCCGCAGCGGAGGTTTATCAGTACAACTTGGCGCACTATCATTTCCACTGCCGGGCATACGAGGCGGCAGGCAATCTATTGAACCACGACTACCAGAATTTCTACTACAAAGTGGGGGCCCGCCGACTGGAACTTATGGTGCTCTTCGAAGAAAACTCCGTGCTCTTGACCTCCAAAATAGAGGCGTTCAAGATGTTCATTTTCCGCCTATCGAAAAAGCAGGTGCCAGATAAGCTGAAACAGTTGAACAATAATTT